>JAEOTF010000415.1 GCA_016840025.1 Candidatus Hodarchaeota archaeon | reverse complement strand
TCCGCGTCTAAGGTCTTCAACGTGAGCTGAAGGACTTTGGAATAGACCCAGGTGTGTTCGGGATAGCGTTTCTTTAGCGCAGGGAGTTTATTTTGTTGCTCAATGTATTGAACAGGCTGGTACGGCTTACTAGGGTCCTTTAGATGGCTTTTCCAACGTTCTTGGCGTTCTTGTAAGGCAAAATTATACACTAACCTACAACGTTCTGCAAGATCCCACAACACCTGTCGTTGACCCTCGGTGGGATAGATTTGCGTCTTGTAGGTTAGAAGCATATCTTTCTTTTACACTTGTCCTCTTTTTAAACCTATCTGTTCGCCATTCATCCCCCACCTGAAGGAAGGGGACTTCTGGCGTGTTTAGTTAAATCAAACAATAAATCATTTTATATAACATTTATTTTTACAAAAAATTGATTGGATAAGTCCCTATCCTATTTGCATGCTTGTAGGCTTCTTTAATTGCATTAATGTTATGCCCTTCAAATAAACTATTGCTTGATGAAAATAAATAACCTCCTCCTCTAGCTCCCTGACTGATACAACGTTCTACATCTTTTCTAACAAGATCTAGATTTGATTGACACAGAATATATGTTGTATCAAGATTTCCAGCTAAAATTAATTTATCCCCATAGCGTTCTTTGATCGTTGCTAGGTCGATCCCTGCCTTTGTCTCAAGAGAATGAACTCCAGTGAACCCTGCTTCTATTATCATAGGTAATAAGGGTTCAATGTTCCCATCACTGTGCCAAAGAATCGGGACTTCGGATGCATTAACAATTTTCTTGTATTCTGGTAAAATTAATTGACGAAACATCTTAGGAGAAATCATTGGACGAGAGTTGTCTGCTACATCATCTCCAAGAATAATAAAATCTACTTCAACCTCATTAGCTTGTTCAACTAATGCTATAGTCCATTCGGTACTACGGTTAATGACTTTTTTGACTAATTCAGGTTGTTCATAAAGTGAAAGAAAAAAATATTCAATCCCCATACTTAGATACGTTAATCCCAGGGAGCAGTCATGCCAACCGAAGTACAAGGCATATTCTTCACCGTATTTTTTATTGATTTTATTGATAGATTTATGGGGAAACCAATCCTGAGCATGAGATAGTGGAGCAGTATATTTCTCTAAATCCTCGTAATTTTTAACCAACCCGTCTTTATAGTGCCCTTTCTTAAAGATCCGCCCCCATTCATCAACGCCATGACCGTAAGCTTTCGTATTACTTGGATGTCCCCCTAGAGGTAAACAATCAAGTCCTAGACGTTCTCTTGCAGTATATGGGTCTCCTCCCAACTTAGTAACAACTTCTGATTCAATCCATGCTTCAAAGAGAGGAACTCTATCTGGTTCTTGATGATTAAAAGCTTTTAAAACTCCTTCTTTCGAGTTCATATCATATATTTCCTTAAGTAAGAGCTTACAGATATTGTTTGAGGATAAAACTGCACAATTTATCCATAAACAATAGCAATAGAGCTAATCTTGGTTTTTAATTAATTTCCAAGATAAATTCATCAGCTTCAATATCAATCTTGGAAGGGTATTTTGCTAATAGCCCTTTCATTCCTAATAATGCAGGTATGTCTGTATTATCAGAGAATGCTGCAGGGATTAGAATTTTTCTACTCTCATGCCCATCTTTATCAATTAATACTATTGGCACGACAGCAAGCTTTGTAGTTAAATAACATTCTGGTGCATCTATTATTCCCCATAATGTATGTTCTTCATACTCTATCCCTGGGAAATCATCGAGAATTGTCTCTGGAAATAGAGATAGAATCGCCCCTGTGTCTATTATAGTATCAATTGCTATTGTAGAGGTATTATCAGCTTTTATAAATTTAATTTTCGCAAAAATCCTCTGTATGTCCATTGATAAGCCAAGATTATGGAGCTTTTGAGCTAAACTACTAGACGCTCTTAATCTTTTTATCTTGAACTTTAAAAGCATATAAAGCGGCGTCTCCTGAATCGATCCGTCTTATTACACATTCCTCAGGAAGTAAACCTAATGATTTAGCCTTTTTATAGACGATTTCAAATCGTTTATCAGCAAAAATAACCTTATTTTCTTTAATTAATACCCATCTCCCCGCATATTCTGCCATTAACTCTTCATAATGCTCATTTATCCAATGGTCAGTTAATGCCATCTTTATCCAGCCTTATTCAATGTAGAGATTGGTCTAACTCTTAAATGTTAGTGTTTTCCGTTAGCTTCTTATCAAAACCCATTTGAATCCAATCTTGAACCACAACTTCAAGTATTGAATAAAATAGCGTAAGGTCAAAATTATGGGTGTAGAAGCAGATTTTTGTACATTAACTCTAAGAAATATTCTTTTGTTTGGAATGGACAAAGAAGAATCCAATTAATCCTATTAAACTGAATATAAATGCTTCAATAAATGGAATTTCGGGATAAGCACTGTTTTGTGAACCAGGTGTGCCATATAAACTTCCAACAAAGTTATTAGTCGCAATTTCCCAATTTGATCCATCGTTTTGATCTGTAGAAGTTGTTGTTTCAGGATCCCCACTATATTCCACTGCTTTACCGTTTTCATTATCTGGCCACCCGTTAGCATTTGAGTCATACGTAACCTGAAATATTGCGTTCGCACCTAAATTCCCACCTGAATAATCAGTATCATAATCTACATATGAATCGTAGAAGTAAATTGAGTCTCCACCGTTATTTAATGTAAATGAATCAGCATACGTTATATCAACATGGCTTCCCATTGAATTACCAAAAACAAAGTATTCACCAGTATCAACGGCTCCATTTGGGATGATGTAATAACCATTAAAACTAGTGTCCGCAATAACCCAGCCTGCAAAGTCTATTGTACCATCCCACGCGTTATAAACCTCAATATATTCATCATCAGGTTCAGTATCTCCATCATACATTATCTCGGTAATTACGAGGTCTAATGACTGCGCTTTTACCTTAGTGATTGGCGAATTTGTTTGTATTGCTAATAATATGAGTAATCCTAGTCCCATTATCATAGCTAACTTCTTTTTCGTCCTCATCTTAACCTCTCTCTTCATTCACTATCCTTTAGATAATGAAATTTTATATGTCATTACTACTTAAATAGCTTATAATCGTTAAGAACTATTCACAGCAGTATTCTGTGAGTTTCCTTCTTCCATGATAGCACTTCTTCATACAATTGGGATCTAATTAAATCGGATAATTTAGGAATGAGGAATATGAAGTCCAATACTTTACTATATCTATCTAGACAAGATGTTGAAACTGTTGATGTGGGAATGCAGGAGATTATTGATGCCCTCGAATTCATGTTTCAACAAAAAGGGGAAGGAAAGGTTGAAATGCCTCCTAAACCAGGTATTCACACACAACCAGATGCATTCATCCATGCAATGCCTGCATATATCCCCGCTCTTAATTCTGCTGGAATGAAATGGGTTTCTGGATATCCTGAAAACTGGAAGAAAGGATTGCCATATATTTCAGGGCTTCTAATCTTGAATGATCCCGAAACGGGTTTACCACTTGCAGTGATGGACTGTACTTGGATTACTGCAAAACGAACTGGAGCAGCCACTGCTGTAGCAGCCAAATATCTTGCGCGTAAAGAAAGTTCAACAGTTGGGATCATTGCGTGTGGTGTACAAGGGAGAAGTAATCTTGAGGCTCTTTCTTGTCTGTTTCAATTGGAAAAAGTGAAAGCTTATGACACAAGTCAAGAAGCTGCTCAACGGTTTTCTGAAGAAATGAGTGAAAATCATCAGATCCCAATTGAAGTGGTATCTACACCAGCTGATGCTGTAAAAAACTTAGACCTAATTGTCACTAGTGGTCCTATATTAAAACATCCTGATCCAGTTATTAAACCTGGGTGGTTAGCTAAGGGAAGTTTCGCTTCACCAGTTGATTTTGATTCATATTGGCAAGGAGTAGCACTACAGGAAGCAAATAAACTTGCTACTGACGATATTGATCAAATGAAGTATTATCGAAGTGTAGGGTATTTTCAACAAACTCCCTTACCATATGCTGATTTAGGGGAGATTGTAGCAGGGAAGAAACCTGGACGAGAAACTGATTATGAGCGAACAATCTGTATTAACTTAGGACTTGCTCTTGATGATATGGCTACTGCGCCATTAATTTATAAAAAAGCAAAAGAGGAAGGAATAGGACAGGAACTACCATTGTAAACTATTCCCCTTTAATAACAAACTCATTACCTTCTTACTCCTTAAAACTCGTGATTTATTCTTTTTGATTTAATTCGTTTTTGTTATGATCAATTGGAAAATCTGCAAAATGTTTAGTAGCAAGCTTGGCAAACTCTTTATCTCTTGCTTCGCTGAGTTTAAGTATTTCATCATTTGTATCTAATAGTGAGGTTTTTAAAACATCATTTACAAACCTTTGTAGTCTTCTCCGTACTAAAAGGTTAGATTTTGCCATTATCAAGGCTATCGACCACTTACCAATTACTCGAAGGAGAATCGTAATATTCTGATGCTTAATTTCTTCAAGTTCTGACCCTTCTAACTTTACGGAATCATCAGCTAAGTGTTTACAAAAGGTGTTAATCGCTGAAATAAATCCAGAAACTATTCCAATATTCTTTTTTTGTGTTTTAAATGAGAATCCTACTAACAAAAGTCCCGATTCAGTAGTTAATAGAAGTAAATGCTGAGGATGTGTCTGATTCTTCCATTTGTTTCTTAAAAAGATCCCATAACTAAAACTAAAGGTAACTAGCATAGTGATAATTCCTGCTAGTATTAAAAATAACATTCTATAGTCCATTTCACTTGGATCCTCAATTGTTGGTGGTTTATAGAGAATAATAGTTTGATCATCAGAAAGGATAAATGTAACATTAATAGGGCCTTGATATTCATCCTGTTCTCCATCTAGTATCAGATGAAGCGCTGGACCACTATTTGATCCCCAGTAATTATTATTTGCATCTATTGTTCTATTATCGGTTCTTTCTTCTGCATAGATACCCCATTGCTGATTAGTCATGATAATATTATAATTTACGGTACCAATAGTTGTGTTATCAAAATAAATACCATTGCCATCATTATTCATTATTGTGTTATTCAAAATATAAGCTGATGAATTAAAGAAAAGAGATAAGCCACTTCCTTCATTCGATGAGATAGTGTTATTGAAAATAGTAGCATTAGATTGATCTATCTTTATCCCAAGACCTGAATTCCCTTCAATTTTTGAGTTATTTACTATAACTTCTGACTTATGAATTGTAATTCCATTACTACCTCCCGAAGTTCCTCGATTGTCATAAATGTGAGCAGATTCAATCTCAATAAATTCTATTGAGT
The DNA here is from genome assembly GCA_016840025.1 of Candidatus Hodarchaeota archaeon. The sequence goes on along the minus strand of JAEOTF010000415.1, from coordinate 6,099 downwards.
AAAGATTAATGCCATCTCCAGCATTATCTCTAACATTACTAGATTCAATCCGTAGATTAGTAGAATTTGCCCCATAAATTCCATATCCATCATTATCTCTTAATGTACTGTTTGTTATAGCTACATCTCCTAACTTGAGAAAACCTATACCATGAACTCCATTCCCATAAAATGAACAGTCCGAAATTTCCGTAAAATTCGCAGTATCTATCTCAAATCCATTTTCCATGTTATATTTTGCGGTAGAGTTTCTTAATATAACAATAGTTTCTCCTTCTGTTATCTGAAGACCATCATCCCCACAATTTTCTAATTTAACATTTTCTATAAGAGCTGTGCCATTATAATCCCTAATTTTTATTCCATCTTGGGCGATATTACTTATTATGGTATTTTTAACTATAATAGACCCTGGCCCATCAAATTGGATTCCTTCATCTCCCTGTCCAGAGAAATTACAGTTATCAACATATAATTCAACCCCTTCAATATTCAATCCATCTTTACCATTATTTAGGAAAAAACAATCAGTAATATTAGCCTCTGTTTCTCCTTCAGAGATTTGTATCCCATTTTCAGCACAATCTTGTAAAGTTACGTTGTTCAATAAAGCTACTCCCTCATAACCACGTATTCGTATACCATTAGCTCCACATTGCCTAATTATCGTATCTTTTACAGAAATTGATCCAGGTCCATCAAATTGAATCCCTTCGTCTTCATGATCATCGATATTGCAATTTTCTATATAAAGAAACACACCTTCAATATTAAAGGCGTCTTTATTATTATTAATAAACCACGAATTAGAAATATTAGCAAAGTTCATTGTATCTGCAAGTTGTACCGCGTCTTTCTTATTATTTTCAAATAGGGATGCATCAATGACTACACTATAATCTCCTTCTAGATTTATTACGTCATCTGAAAAATCTGAAAATGAAACGTTCTTCAGAATAATCATACCGTTTGTTTCTCCCTCAATCCCCCTTCCACCGCTGAAAATCCGACTATTTTCAATATTTAATATACTATTATTTACCTCAAATCCAAATTCACTGTTAGTGAAGTTTATGTTTGAATTGATAATAGTTAAATTGCCACCTTCCTCTACTTTAATTGATTCGTTTAATTCAAGATTGATATTGGTCCAAACTGTTGTATTTTCAATGGAAAAACTTATAGAGTACATTATTTTATCATCATGGGAAGAATCTTTGTAAAGGACGTTTTCCACTCCATAACCGATTGATTTAGAAGTGATTATAAAGATAATACCAAATAATAACAAAATGATTGATGCTTTTTCTTTTATCTTCAATGTTATCGGACCTTCTGCAAAACTTTGGTCTTATCATCTTCAAGAATATACATGAATTTTTCTCATAAATTTTAAAATCATTAATAAGCTATTCTAGTTAATATATTAGGACAGAAACTATAATAACAATAAAACTAAAATCTGTCGTTACTCATAAGGTTGTAAAGGATGTAAAAATTGATCTATCAATATAATAGGTTGAAGTGGTATGTGGTTGCCTTAAGAATGGATTCAGTAATCATTATAATTAGATTTTACCACTCAAATTAGAGTTAGAGCATTAAGATAGACTTTTTTCATTTGACTTCAAGATATGAAATCTTAAATTCCTTAGCGATATAGATTGTATCATGAAGACTTACTTGATTCTGTGGCATTCCAGCGAAGGTGAAAATCCTCGTTTAGTTATGCAAAGACTCACTGGTCTTGGATTCAGACCTATTACCGGGCATTATGACTTGGAATATGATCATGGTCGGAAAGTGGACCTTGAGGATATTATGTCACTGTCAGTCCAAGTTCACGAAACTTTACGTGGATCAAGTGTGCTGTACAAACTAGAAACAGTAGCAGAAGAAGAGATTGACTAGATACTGGCTCTAAGGGTTTATACACCTCATTCTCTTAGTCTCTTTCAAGTGTTCAGCACATTAACCTAATTGACTGGTAACATTTGTTGAGGATCTCTGTATATTGACAATAATTTATGAAAATATAATATAGTTTTACTCCTGTTGATGAAATGTAGTGTCTTAGTGATGTTTTATGACTGAATTAGAATTTGAGGAAATTGTTGAATATATCTTTACTCCATTTAACACTTTTATCTATATTAATAAAAGATGAACTTAGGTTTGCAAAATCAAATGATATTAGGCAAAAATTAGTGACAGAACTTAATAGAGAATCTATTGAACTTAAAAAGATAAATCAAAAAGCAATATGGAAATTAGAAGGATCTGAAGATTTTAAATTATCCAAAGGAGTTTTCATTCCCCCAGGTGAAGATAATTCGTTTGTTATGGCAGAAATCACGGGAGATATACCCCAAGAAAAATCAATCCTCATATCGGAGAAAATTACCTCCATGTTTCCCGAAAACTCATTAGAATTTTCACCTGTTTACTTCTATTTTCATGAATCTGGAGTAGCCACCTGTAGTGTAAAAGTAGAAATCAAAGCAAAAGAGAAATTAACTATTTTACAATTAGAAGAAGTTTCTGAAGCTATAAATGTATTATTTAAGCAATATTTTGAAGATATTTCTTTTGAGTTGACAGAACATTATAGAAATAAAATAATAGAATTAGAAATACCTCATTTTCAATTTGATTTCTTACCCAATATTTATGAAGTTGAAAAGAGCCAACATTTCCTCCCGTGGACACATCGTATCTACCATATTCATAATGATGATTTATTCAAGTTAAAGAATCCAGGAGAAGAATTTCGCTTTCTAGTAACACCGACACGCCAGATGGAAATAGAAGATTATTCTATATATGACAATAGATGGATCTATTTTGGTTGGGGGCATTCTTTGATTTTTACATCTTCTCAAAAGCAAGACTATTCGCAAACCAATAGACCTGTCTATGATTATGTAAGATTAGTTGAAATTGCTCAAGCTAAGTGGCAGTTTCTTGATATCCTTACAGAAATAGTAGAATATGCTTTAGCTTCTTTCAATAGACATTATAGACAATTAAATAGAAAAGAAATTCATAAAGCAATATTAGAAATACGAAATTTTGAAAATGCTGTTGATAGACTTCTGTCTCAACTTAAAGGTGTAAAAATAACCTTCGATACTGAAAAAAGACGTTTACTTAATGAATTAAATGAACGATGGCTTACCGATCAAATAGTTCAAAATCTTCAAGAAAAATTAAGATTGACTAACGAATTGCTGACTCAGCTCTATGAACGGCAGAAAGAACAACGAGAAGAATCATTAAATACTATTGCCTTACTATTTACAATAGTTGGCATAGTGGAAGTTATTGGATTGGTTTTAGATATTTTAGACACTTCTAATTCATTCACTCCAATTCTGCAATTATTAATTATCGCAGGTGGTGCGTTTATGACAGGATTGCTAATTATTCTTTATCTCAGATATTCAGAAAGTGGGTAAAAATGGTAAAAGTGGATAATTTGTCTAAAGTAGATGTTATAGTCGTTGAAGCCGATGGAAAGGTTAGCCAAAATTGGGGTTATGGTTATTTAATTGTAAAAGATTACATGAATTCAATATTAGTGCAAAAATAGTTTCAATCGTTAATAATGCGGAGATATTATTTGAGCTTCCTCCAAAACCTCTAATCTTTTCGGGTGGTATAACAGAAGTTACTAGTGAAATCAATTGGATAGTGGAATCAAGGAAGTTCATAAAAGAAACAATAAAAGCAAATCTGAACTCGAAAAAAGCTGATAAACTTCCTATGTTGGGAATATGCTTTGGCGCACAATTATTAATTGAATCATATGATTCTGGAAGTGTTATTTATCTGGAAGATCCAGAAATTGGAATTACAAATGTCAATATCAACAAAACTACACATCCACTTCTAAAAAACTATGAAACCGATTTTCAGGCATATACCTTTCATTATAATCAAATTAAATCAGAAAAAGTTGATATTTTGTCATCACATCAACATATGAATCATGAATTTATTCAAATTTTTGAAATACCTAATACTAGTGTGTTTGGAGTTCAATTTCACCCAGAATTTAATTATAATGACTTTTTGACTTTAATTAAGACCTATAAAAAATTAATAAAAGATCTTGGCTTAGATCCAGGCATTGTGAGGAGTAAACTACCGGATTTCCCAAATAATAGTGAAATTTTATCGAATTTTTACCAAAGTTATTGTTGATTATAGAATTATGAATAAAATCAACACAATTGTCCAAATATTATACTTAGAAGCAAGCAATTGCTCGTTTTACTCGTCTTGAAAAGGTAATCGATTCTAATTCTTTCAAATTGTATAAGAAACCTGACTGTAAGTTACAAAAATTAACATTCTATAAATAATCACGTTTATCAGCTTTTCCTCAGCATCAACCCTCAACAACTGAGATCAGAAGTTTTTTATATTATCGGAACATCTGACCATCTGGTGTAGAGCATTTGATCGAGTTGAAAGTTGGAAGTAAAGGAGAGCTCTTTCTACCTAAAAATCTACGTCATTTATTAGGTTTAAATCCAGGTGATAAAGTATTCTTGGAAATTCAAAAAGATACCATACTAATTCGTAAAATTCCTGATTTATTAGAACTATTAGAACTCCCACCACTAAGTAAACCATTAACTCCGGAAGAAATAGAAATAGAGTTAGAAAAGGAACAAAAACGCCAATTGAAGTATTCTTTGGAGGACTAGAATGATAAATTGGTTATTAGATACGACTTATATTTTACCTTATTTTGGGATTCACGTAAAAATTCCTAAAATCCGCATTATCCTCCGAGAACTTCAAAAAAACCATTCAAATATGATTAAAATTTCAAATTGTTCTCTAATAGAAGGAAAATGGAAAGCTATTCGCTTATATCAGAAAGAGTCAAATCCTCAGTATTTATCACGAGCTAATAAAGCCCTACTAGCTTTTGGAGCGGGAATCTATTTTGAAATAGTCCATTCATGGTTTATCCCTGATGCTACTGAGTATGCAGATCAAATTCTAAAAGAAGGACATAGAGATTACATGGATTGTTGGATAGCAGGTACTGCTAAAGCTTCAAATTATAGTTTGGTTAGTGACGATAATGAATTAAAGGAAATTATTTCAAAAAAATTAGATTGGGAGAATTATCAAATATTTTCATGGGATGATTTCATTCAAAACATCGGTATTAGATTAGAAGATTTACCTGATAAATTGTGAATTAACCTTTTTTGGGGTTGTTTGAGCTATTAAGGGTTGTTTGTAGTTGGTTAACATAAAAGAAAGAGTGAGAGGAAAAATGTTTAATGTTTCCGTTTTCTCGTGAAGGTGGTCAGTATCAAACAGCAACTCAAACAGAGCACTAATGTTTCCACAAGTTTGAAACCTGCCCCGTCACCAGTTGTTGTAACTGTTGATTCCGGTGGTGTTGTAGAGGTAGTTGATGTTTAACCGGAGAAAATGAAATCGCCTTTGACATTGAAAATCCTTTTGGGATACTGGTTGGTCCTCCCCCGACCCGATGGCCAAAGAACACGCGTATTCGACACAGGCGACGCCTTATGAACAATATTATATGTATGACCTTAGTACGGTAATCGACCCAGTAACTGGAGAACCTGACGAAGCCTTACTTATCACGAATTATAATCAAGTCGTTACTCCTCGATATGAAATAGTAAATGTGACTAATGGTCAAGGAAATATGAATGTCACCTTCTATTATGGGGGGTCGACCGATCTTGCTGGGAAGACTCTGAGATGTATTGGTACAGTGTTAACGTTCCCTATCCGCTACAATGATACGACGATTCAAACTATCGACCCATTCCCCGACACAAATGAATTTCTGACCTTTGTGCTCCATAATACGTCATTTACATGGGCGACAAATACAACCTAGGGAATTTACACCTATGATATAGTGGAGTCGGTCGCGGGGTTCACAATCACAACAGAGTCAGGGGCGCCCGATAATGAACTGTACGGCACATTTACTATCAGTGAGTCAGTCGAATTCAACATCACACTCACCGACACTGAAGGACCTGGTTTGGGACGCTTTGACAGCGGAACCATCAATGTGAACCTGACAAAAAC
>JAEOTF010000414.1 GCA_016840025.1 Candidatus Hodarchaeota archaeon | reverse complement strand
TGAAGACGTTTCATGAGATAGGCGAATGTTATATAGGTGATTGAGACCTAAAAAGACCTCATCAGACTAAACCGTAGAATCTTCCATTTAAAAATCCAACACAAGAGATTTGTAGAGTGTGAGACTGTAACTTACAAAATCGGTGAATTGAGAAAATTGGTGTTAGTTACATTATCTAGTGATAAAAACGATAAATAATTAAATTATAGTGTAATAAAAGCGATAAATAGTTAAATTTTCTCAAAAATGAGGTGGATGTATGCGAAAATTAGTATATCTCTCATTAATAGTTATGTTGGTAAATTTAGCAATAACTGGATATGCGAATCCAAGCACCCATTATGATGATAATCCGAACGAAGGATTTCCTCCTCCTGCGGAGATCGTTAGCATTGATACTAGCTATGGTACGGTCGTTGTAACTTACGCACTCACGCCTGAACCGATTTTTGAGTATTATTTACGTCTATCTCAGTTCCCAGATGGGTTTGATCCTACAGAACTTATGCGTATTGATGCGGTTGTAGATGGTGACACCTTGATCTGGTATCTTCCTCCCCATGTTCTTAGTTGGCCTGCAGTATTCTTCCAAGTAGAGACATGGGAAATGGGTATGACTCTCGATTTATTCCCCGGTCCTGATCCAGATATATTTGTGGGTCCTGATATTGATATACTCCCCGAGTTTGAAAGTCCAGAGTTTGTTGTATTACCGTTTGCCATTTGCCTACTGGCTATTCTGGTTCAGCATCGGCGAAAATGTATGAACAACTGACACGTTTAAGTGATATTATGCGGAGATAATAGAACTAAAAGAGCTTAATCCTTAAAATGGCACTGTCCACGAAAAGGACTAAGTAAACGTTATTATATTTGATATTAATGTTTTCAATCGTTCGCCCAAACCAAGGAAACAAGCTACCGTATATTGTTAGTTATGGTCGTAAAAAGCCTGTAAAACGGTTCTGGTTACTAAATATGTTACCATATTTTCCTTTACAATACATTGATTCTTTTTCCCAAGCAGTTTTCCTTTTTATAGTTGTACAAAGTATACCTAACAGAAGATTAATAATTCAATTAATTAAACCATCAAGTTATAGTTAGATAAAAAATGTCAAAAATTAGGTGGATATATGCGAAAATTAGTGTATCTCTTATTAATAGTCATGTTGGTAAATTTAGTAATAACTGGATATGCGATTCCAAACTTCCATTATAACGATAATCCAACTGAAGGATTTCCTCTCGAAGCGGAGATCGTTTACATTGACACTAGCTTTGCTACAGTCGTTGTAACTTACGCAGCTACGCCTCAACCTCTGGCTTATTCGTATTATTTACGTCTATCCCAGCAATCAGATGGTTCTGATTATACAGAACTCAGTCAATTTGAGGCGGGTGTAGATGGAAACACATTGATCTGGGACATTCCTCCCCATGTTCTTAGTTGGCCTGCAGTGTTCTTCCAAGTAGAGACTGGAGATCCATTTACTCTCGATTTATTCCCCGATCTCGGGGATTTTATAGGTCCTGATCCAGATATACCCGAGTTTGAAGGGCAAGAGTTTGTTGTATTACCATTCATCATTAGTCTGCTGGCTATTCTAATACAATATAGGCGAAAATCAATGATAAATTGACATGCTTAAGTATATTATCTGGAGATAATAGAACTAGAAGATCTTAGTCCTTGAAATGGTACTATCCACGAAAATTAAGTATTGTCAACTACCCACAGACGCTAGTGATCTGTGGGCTTGGAAGTGATTTCAAGCCCTGTTGATTAGCCTGTCGTTACGGAGAATGTATAGGCACTGTCGGATACTCCACAAGTCCGACACTCTGCGGTCAGTGATTAAACATCGCTACAGGGCTAGGCGAAGTGTTGCTGACAACCAAAGGAAACCTCTAGTAACATTGGCGATGTGGACTACTCCCTTTCGGGAGCCAGGCTTTCTTTTAGCCTGACCAGAATTTAAGAAACGAAAAATAATGAATGTAAAAAAAATAATGAACAAAGTCTTCGTCTTGAATCGACATGGAAAACCTATAATGCCAACTACTCCACGTCAGGCACGGTTACTTCTCCAATCGAATAAAGCGAAGATTGTCAGACATGATCCGTTTGTAATTCAACTCAATTTTGGTTCGAGTGGTTACAAACAAGAGATTGAACTTGGAATTGATTCGGGTTATACCTACATTGGTTTTTCGGTAATTACAAAAGGTGAAGAACTATTTGCAGGAGTATTACGTCTTCTTGAAGGTATATCAGAGAGAATAAGCGAAAGAGCCATGTACAGAAGACAACGAAAGAATCAATTGCGACACCGAAAACCAAGATTCCAAAATAGAAATAGAAAGGAAGGGTGGTTAGCTCCTTCCATTCAACACAAGTTAGACTCTCATATCCGTTTCATAGAGTTACTTAAATCTATTCTGCCGATCACATGCATAACTACCGAAGCCGCCAATTTTGACATCCAGAAGATCAAAAATCCCGACATTGAAGGCTCAGGCTATCAAGAAGGCAATCAAGCAGGTTTTTGGAATTTACGTGAATATATTTTGCACCGAGATCATCATGAATGTCAGAATCCTAACTGCACGAAGCAGAAGAAAGAAAAAATCCTAGAAGTTCATCACATCGGTTTTTGGAAAGGAGATCGAAGTGATAGACCAAGCAATCTGATTACACTCTGTATTAACTGCCATACACCAAAGAATCATCAGAAAAACGGAGTTTTGTATGGTTGGCACCCAAAATTAAAGTCCTTTAAACCTGAAACTTTCATGTCTATTGTGCGATGGAGATTAATCAATGCCTTAGACTGCGATCACACCTACGGTTACCTGACCAAGATGAAACGGAAAAGGTTAAAACTTGCAAAATCTCATACTAACGATGCATTTGTCATTGCTAACGGCACAACTCAAAAACGCGCAATTCCAACGAATTTTGAGCAGATTAGACGCAATAATCGGTCTTTGCAGAAGTTTTATGACGCAAAATACCTAGACACCCGTACAGGCAAGAAAGCAAGTGGACAGGAGTTGTTTTGTGGCAGACGAACCAGAAACAAGACCCTGAATAAAGAAAACCTACGGAAGTATAGAGGTCATAAGACAAACAAAGGGAGGGTTAATATCCGCAGACAAAGGTATAAGTTCCAACCCAAAGATATTGTGCTTTTTCAAGGTAAAAAATATCTGGTGAAAGGCATACAAAATTATGGACTGTATATTAAGTTAGATGGACTAGCAAAACCTGTTAAAACTTCATTGGTTACACCTATCTGTTGGCGAAAAGGTATTTGTCAAGTGATAGAACCTGATCCAGCCAATTCATCCCACCCATGCAAGCGATAAGTGGGTTTTCTTGGCTTTGTCTTATAAAAGGCTAAGTCGCAGATCTTTCCATTTCACGATTTTTTGGCGGATCTCTGTCCGTTTTGGATAATATTCTAACGAAGTAAGCTTGTTGTCATAGATACGAAAAAGTCTCTCACCCTGCCAGATTGCTGATTTTAGCTTATCAGGATCTTGTGCACGTTCTCCCTCTAAACCGAACGAATCAGCGAGAAGAGTAAGAATTTCCGCTTGGATAGGATAATCGAGTATTTTTAGTTTCTGACTTTCATTGAATGCATCTTGGAGTAGTGTGATGGGTTCGGAAAAATCGAGTGAACTTTCGTCGGTTTGAAGAAGCTCAAATTTAGCTTTAGCTTCCTCAATCTTCTTATTAATCAACTCTAATGACATGAAAATACAATTTTCAGCGGACTTGAAAAATCGTATTGAATGGGAGTGTATAGGGTGGAAATAATACGGTCAAAAAGGTCCCAAAATGTTTGTAAAGAGAGGTTATTTTTGATTATTTTAATGATAATAATAGATTGACAGATAAAGTGACTAAATTATCAGGATAAGTTAAGATATTCAAGCAGTGGTTGCGGCATAGAAGAGTCAAAATCAACGAGATAAATGGAAATATTGAAAAAATCTTTCAATTATCGCAGATTACCTCAACGACACAGAAAACCATTAGATTTTTTGTATTCTTTATTAATAAAAGATAAAAATTTGTAATCTAATTATGCTATATGTGAACTGGTGATTTATCTTGCAGAAAAAGACAAGTAAAGAAATCGATTCTGATCAGGTAACAGATTACGGCTCTACTAATACTTCAATTCAGTGGCTTTGGGGACCGAAGGATGACGTTCCGAACTTTTTTATGCGCAGATTCACTATTGAAGCAGGCGGAGTTATTGGATTACATAATCATCCTCAAGAACATGAAATTTACTTCCTTTCAGGCACTTGTCGAGTCTTTAATGATAAAGGGGATGAATTAATCGTATCTGCAGGTGACACTCTTTATGTCCCTTCCGATGAACTTCATGGGTATGAGAATAATGGTAATGAGACAGTCGAGTTCTTGTGCATGATTCCCAAATTAAAATAAGAAGAATGAGTCATCTTGATTTCAGAAATACCAAGAAACCAATACAAAAATATTGATAAATTATTACGAATCTTTGGTGTAGGACTAGTTATCCCAGGAATATGTTTTTTTATTCTTGGGAGCTATTTAAGTTTTTTTACACCAAAACAAGGTCTTGGAACAGACCATTCCGCAAATGTATTGGGAATATGGATAGACAACTATTTTCTCGGATTAATATTAATAATACTCGGAAATTCTTTGGGTATGGTCGGCGGAATGCTCAGTTATTTCGCATATGTCCGAAAAAAAATTAGAGAAAGTCTGTTTGGAGCTTCATTATTATTGGAAATCGACTGATGTCTTCCTCCACCCACGCGGATAAATAGAGGAAAAACTATCAGTGGTTTTATGGAAGACTAGGTGGAGCTAATAATTGCTGAATCCTTGAATTTCTTTTTTATGGCAGCTTTAAGTCGTGTTACAGCATTTTGTACTAATTTATAATCTTCTACATTTGTTGAATTCAATGTAAGCTGGAATTCGATTCGAGGTGTTCCTTCTGTGCCCATGGGGTGGCTTTTAACCCACACTGGATTAAATTCATCTCTGATTTTCTTTATGGTTTCTGCCAGATAGGACTCGGGAACCCCTTCCACTAAAAAACGCTCTTCGAAGAAATGAGAGGAAGATAAGCCTTGAATCCGTGGAGTTACCTCCTCAGTAATCATCGCCTTCATCTCACTAGGAACGCCAGGTAGGGCAAAAATATCGATGTCGGGGAAACTTACATGAATGCCTGGGGCGGTACCCACTGAATTAGGGATTGGTGTTCCTCCCTCGGGTAAATCAACCATTTTATATGCTTCAGGTTTAATATTTAGGTTGAAACGTGCATAAGCGTCTTTCATTAGCTTCTCAGCTTCAAGATTTCGTGTAAGAGGCCGATCAATAGCAATTGACAAGCATTCAGCAATGATATCATCCCATGTAGGACCCAACCCACCTGTTATAATCAAAACACGTGGTTTTCGTTGAATCGTTTCTTTAATAGCAGCTATATCAGTGGTTTTAGAATCCTCAATCATCTGAATGCGCGATATATGAAAACCAGCTGCAGCTAAATGCTTCCCAAGAAATGTTGCATTGGTATTCGTGGTTCTACCATTGAGAAGTTCGTTTCCAAAATTAATAATTTCAACAATTGGCAGAGAGGACATAAAAGCGGTTTTTCAACTTCACTTTTTTATCAGTTCTTAGTTAGATATCGATCATTATTCACAGAAAAAGGTAAGGAAATATGAAATTTGATGTTGTAATTTGTGGAGCAGGATCAGCGGGGTGTATCACAGCAATTATGCTTGCTAAGAAACGAAAATTGAATGTTGCTTTACTTGATAGAAAAACTCAGAAAGATATCGGACGAAAAGTTTGTGGAGATGCGATTGCTGAATTTCATTTTACAAATGCACATGAAGAATTAGAAATTCCTTGCCCTACTGGAGCAGAATTACAAAAAATCGTAAAAGGATTAGACTTATTCTCCCCTGATAAACAAAACAAGATGAGACTGATCGGAGGGGATCAGGAAGGGTTTATCATTGACAGACATCTCTTTGGGCAGAGACTCCTAGGTTATGCACTGGATGCAGGAGTAAATATGTTTGATGAAGTACAAGTACATGGTTTGATTGTAGATGAAGCCAAAATTACAGGAGTTAATGTCAAAAGTAAGAAGGACAAAGAAATAAAGAGGTTAGAAGCCAAAATTGTTGTGGATGCAACTGGGTCATCAGGTGT
>JAEOTF010000413.1 GCA_016840025.1 Candidatus Hodarchaeota archaeon | reverse complement strand
AGAGGGCTATGTGTCAGCTACCGGAGCCCTTGCAAAGCACATCCTAGATTTCCAGATAGATCTTACACTTCACTCCATTAAGACTGGAGCAGAAATGCTTTTTCCAAAATCTAGAGAATACTTTGAAGAAGTTTTCCGCTGTGAGGCCTTCAACAGCTATGGCTCACGTGAGTTTGGGGAAATAGGTCTTGAATGTGATGAACATAACGGATTTCATATTTTTGATGAATCATTCATTGTAGAAGTTATTCGAGATAGAGAATCAGTAATTGGGGAAGAAGGAGATATTGTTATTACAGATCTGAAAAATTATGCTCAACCCTTCCTTAGATATGTGATTGGTGATAGAGGTGTGCTCTCGGATGGATTCTGTGATTGTAGTCGCCAATTATCTATTCTACAATCTATAAAAGGACGTTCAAATGACACTGTTCTCTCTCCGTCAGGAATATGGATAAGTTCATCAGAATTTAGCTTCATAATCGAATCAATAGAAGGGATCGACCAATGGCAGGTAGAACAACTGACGAGAAACCAACTTCTTTTTAGATTGGTATGTTCTGAGGAGAATTCTAAAGGTGAAAACATCCTTAAATTGTCTCTCAAAAATATCGATCCAGATTTTGAAGTCAGTTTTGAATATGTAGAGGAAATTCCTAAGACAGCAATGGGAAAAATCAAGTACATTATCTCTCCCTTTAATCCACGAATGGATTTTTATTGAATAAATGCGACAAACAAGTTCTATAACTTAGAGTGGATGCAATGTCAGATTAGCAGATAACATCGGAGGAAACATAAATTATTAGCAAAGAAGATTTTTACAAAATTGAAAAGGATTTTCATAATAAACGTATTTTACCCTTTAATACCATTGAGATACCAGGATGGGAAAGACCACTATGGAGCTACATTAAATGTGTATTAGGGAGTATTAATGGAAAAAAAATATTAGATATTGGCTGTGGTTGGGGGCGCGAATCTATACTGTTTGCCAAGGATGGAGCAATAGTACATGGTATTGACATTGCAGAAAAGAGGATAGATAAGGCAAAGGAGCTTGCCCAGCGGCATGGCATAAATATTAAGTTTAAAGCGGGGAATATTGATACAGTTGACTATGAAAAGGGCTATTTTGACATAATCTTCAGCAGAGCTACCCTTCACCATCTACTTGACCCAGTGGAAACTTTAAAAAATCTATCCCGCTTTTTAAAGCCTGATGGAATGATAATTGCTCAAGAACCAAAATTAGAGAACCCTATAGCGAGAATAGGTCGTAGAACTTTTAGTCCAAGTACCTTAACTGAACATCCCTTTAAGCAAGACGAATTAAAAAGGATATTTCGTGAAGTATTAGACAAAGTTCATGTTGAATATTTTATGGTTCTCTCTCCACTTTGTTATACATTTGCCATGATTCCATATTTACGGAACAAGAAATTAAGAGATAATATGTTTATTGTTCTCAATAAGATTGATGGAGTTTTATTCAAAGGAGAATTTCTAAAGAAATACGCCTTTCTAGAAATTATCCATGGAATTAAAAGAAGTGATAGTTAATTAGGGAATTTTTCTAGGAGTGGATCCAAATCCCAAAACCTACACCTATTGGTATGACACCCATCTAATCAGGCTTGCGTCGTTGAGTAAGTTGCCTAACTGACACGATTGAGAGACTGAGGAATGTTAGCAAGACTAAAATCCGATAATCTGTTGTCCTTGAATCTGTTATTATTGAGTCTGTTGTCCTTGAATCTGTTATAGTAAGAGGACTTGTATAAGGAGATGTATTACCAGAATATGTCAAAATAGCTGTAACAAGAATTTGGACGCTATCTGTAGTAATGTGTCCCCCCTCATCAGCAAGAGCAAGCGTTAAATTATGACCGCCTACCGACAGAGCGCTAAGTATAAAAGTGATATTTGATGGGTGCCAAAAATGCTCAAAGATGAGAGGACTACTTCGAATAGGCTCATCATCAAGGTATAGTGTATAATTTCCTGTCATCTTAATTCTAGAGCGTATATTATACCAGCTTTGCCATGTTATTAATACATTCTCACCATTAAATGCAATAATATCGGAAGGTGAGCTGAGAATCGGACTAAAGCAAATACGTTCAGCCCGATAAATCCAGTATTTGTAATTTTCTGTATGTGGGAAATTCAATTCCCAAACTATATGCCCGGACTCATCAACTTCTACTAAACGAGCACCGATTGTAGAATTGGGATTAAAGGCGGTTCCTAATGTTGCAAAACGGTTTCCATTTGGGAGTCTATCAGCGTCACTCACTACTTCAGAATAATAGTCGGTGGGTGCTGTCCATACCCAGGATGCGTTTGCAGTCATTGTGGCTTCATTAACAACAATCTCAAGAATTCGGGAGCGACGATTAAGAAAGTCCGTTTGATTATGTAGATCGTTATCGAATAGGATGAAAGTGTTCTCATCCGTCTTCTCTACAGCATGAGCATGGTAAAAGAGTGAATCCCTTGGACGTCCATATTGATCATAGAGCGCAAAATCACCCCATTCACCCAAACCCCAAATAATTTTTCCAGTTCTATGGTCTATCTTGTAGAATGTATTCAAATTTCGTGCATTAAGATAAATTATGTCCTCTTCCCCGTCATAAAAAATGCTATTAGCATGAGTAATATCTGGAACTCCTCCTGGTTGAATATCTTGAAATGGACACCATTGAGTATGATTTACAAATGTACTCATATCTATTGTCCAAATCAGATGAGTGGTTAGGTTATATTCCAATAACGCGTCATAGCGGTAATTTGTTCCATTAATTTCTTGGTAGGTTTTTATTAATGTGAACACTGATTCGTTTTTGGGATTGTATTCGAATTCATGATGACTTGCGAAGTTTAGTTCTAAGGTTTTGTTGGTTTCTATATTCCATAAAGCAGCATAATCTCCTTCTGCTTTATTTATACCTAAACAAATTGTCGTAGAGTTTATGAATTTAGCAGGACCAGTATAATTAAACATTTCAGCAATAATTTCCCCATTCATATCTGTAATAAACAAAGACCTATCCATTCGGTTTTGTTTTTGAAAAGATTGCTTTAATTCGAAGAGATTATAACCTTCAAACACTTTTCCAGTACGAGTAACATTCATCTCTACTCCTTGCATGTGTTTGTCATTTGAAATGTTGAAATATGTCTTAAATTCCTCTTCCGCTGCATTTCTGGCAACATGAGCCTTAATTTGTGTCTTTTTTTGAGAATTTATGTCATT
>JAEOTF010000412.1 GCA_016840025.1 Candidatus Hodarchaeota archaeon | reverse complement strand
ATTATCCAAACAAGTAGCTATATTTGCAGCACCTAGATCGTTAGGATGCACTCCATCCACAAACCAATTTAGGTGCCCTTTAGTATATGAATAAACGTCTGCAGTCGGTAAATTTAGCCTAGTAGCAACCTCATCAATTTTTTCGAGATGAGCTTCCTGATCTTCCTCAGATAAAGTATATACCCAAGAAAATCTTACAATGAATATTATAATTCCTAGATTCTGAGCTAAAATGGTTTCAATAAGCCACTCATAATGCTTCTTGAATGTAGTGGTGTTATTATAAAACACTACATCTGCAATACCCAAGTAAACCATAACATAATTGGGCTTATGTTTTGTTACGAAATCATTGACACGTGCAGCATTTTCATAAAAATTATACGCCGAATCCCCTGATACCGCGCTATTTATACTTGATAATTCTTTCCATTTATCTTTTCTCATTAATTCTACAACGTAGTGTCCATCTGTTGAAGTAGTTCGAGAAATAGAGTCTCCAAGAAAGACTATGGTTTCATTACTATCCCATTTAAAATCACTGATAGGGGCCTGTACAATCGTTATTGATAATGATATTATCATTATACTGCTAAAAACCATAGTTTTACTGATTTGTGATCCCTTATTCATATTTACAGCCAAGATAGAAAAATCATTAATTATTTTAAAAGTAAATTATGGGTTGGTTACTTTTTAGAATAAATAATTGAATCTTTTATGAATCGTGGCTTTACAAGCTGTAAATAATGCTCTCTTAGGGTATATTCCGCTATTTGACAATCTTGAGCGACTAATCGCTGTGTGAGAATTGTAGGACGTTCATTTTCCCAAGCTATAAGTTTTTCAGCAGCTATTAGCACAGCACAGACAAAAACATACGGATTTCTTCCACCTCTCTCCATAGAAGGAAATTCTTTGAGTAAGAATCGTGTTTTATTTATTAACTCACTACGAAAGAAGTCAATAGAGATATTTCTCTTATTACAAGAATTTTTCACTTTTGCAGAGGAACATAATGTTTCTACAGCTTTATTTACATAATCCTCAGCCCTGATTGTACGGATCGTCTGCCCTGTTAGCATTCTGATCTGAACAGCCGTTTTTAAAATCTTTTTTCCGTCAATACTATTGAATTGTTGTTCAAATGTTTTTATTATGTCTTTAAGGCTAATTATATATTTTAAAACACGGGCTGATAAATATAAAGACGCAGCGATTAATTCAGGGATATTTGCCTTAATCATTGACGAGTTCATCGTCTTTCTAAGCAGATAACATGCCTTAAGTTGGATATTTTTAGGTAACTCTAGAGTCCCAGATGCTTCATTAAGGATTCGAAGCGCTCGATATTTTCTCTTCTGCTCTGGGGTCGCATGAAGGTAAATATCATTTAATTTCTTAAGATGAGCATATTTTTTTGATTGAAATGATCTTAATGAGTGACCATTACAGTCACGAAGATATTTTGTGCCATATTTTCCCATAAAAGAACCCAAATTATCTGCAATATGAAGACGAAAGCCTTGAGAAGATCCAAAAGAAGAGGAGTCTGATCCTTCATTTACATTTTGTGATAATTGCGGTTCAACAAAAACAGGACTGAGGACAAGTCCACAGGAATTACAAACATTATCTGATACTGTCTGGACGGTCTCCCCGTTACATTCATTACATCTTTGATTCTCGGGCATTAGTATCTTTTCCTTTGTTGTAAGATGCTAAAGGGGGAAAGACGTTTCGCGACAAAGTTTTTCTAAGACTACATGATCTGATTAATGAGATTTTTAATCAGTTTTTCTTATGATGATTATTATTGACAGTATCCTGTTAATCTCAGCGAATTTTCAATGGATTTACTGGTCGAAAGACTCAGTATTCATTGTAATTTCTATTAGGCTAATACCTTAGAAGTACATTCAGACATTTATATACTCCCAAATCTCTCTTAAATTACAACAATAATTATGTTAAGGTTCCCTATTCTTGCTATATTCATACTTCTCCTCCGACAATATACTTACCACAGAAGAGTTATAACTAACATAAAGAAAAAAGCTTTACTCAATTACAGTTTTTACTAAAATCATTCTGATTTTAGACTGTAGATTCTCGGAATATTGATTAATAGTTGACAAATTATGCCAAAATTGCTATTAAATGGGATCCCAGTTGTGGATACCTTTTGTGAAACATTTACAGCGAAATTTGCGAGACTGCTCATCACATCTGTAAATAAACGATGGGCTTATGAAGCTGCTATGGAAGCGAAGGGTTTGGGAAGGTCTGCTACTATTCCCCCTTGCGAAGCTTCCCTCGAAAGAGATGTAAAACCCGATGTAACCCCCGATGGAAGACCAGGTTATATTATCCAGCTTCTTGACAGGAAATTTGATAATCTCTCGCACTGGCTTATTGTTAGAATCCGGAAAGGAGCGATTCCAAATCCCCAAACCAGTGTTTTTGATGCTTTACCGAGAGAAATGGCTGAAAAATTTGTTGAAATCAAAGGTAGCATTATTCAGACATTTGGGGACGGTTTTGAGGAAGAAACCGAAGAATTTGGCAGAAAGGTCTATAAAATTCCCCGGATGGATGGGTGGTTCTATGTAGAGAAGAAATTTGGAATCAGAAAGGCAGTCACAGGGGGTATGTTCCTTATTTTAGCTGACTCATCTGAGGCAGCTTTGGAATCTGCAGAACGAGCACTAGAAGGCATACAAGCAGTCCCATACATAGTTGGAAAGATTGCTGCCTCTGGAAGCAAAGTAGGGGGGAAAGTATATACTGACGTTGTAGCTACTACAAATGACGCATTCTGCCCCACTATATTACCCCATGAAGGGACTATGATCTCCGAAGAAGTGAAATGTGTTTATGAAGTCATTGTTAGTGGGTTACGGCTAGAAGACATAAAAAAAGCAATGAAGATAGGTATAGAGCAAGCTACAAAGGTTCCAGGCGTATTAAAAATAACTTCTAGCAACTATGGCGGCACCTTAGGGAAAGGAACCATTTACTTACATGATCTATTCGAATCAAAGACTTAATGGCATTTATATATTTGAATATCAATGACTGGCTTTTTTGAGAATTTTATCGGCTAAGCTGAATCATCCCTGCAAAATAAAGACTTCAGTTAGAAGTAAAGACGACTATAGGCATTTATTAGCCAATAATCCGACAATATCGTCCACAGACTCATTTATTGTCTAAATACTATCATCTCTTGCGTTCTAGAAATATAGTTTTATTTCCTCGGGTTTTTAAAGGTCGAGTAAGGATCATAACACAGAACCATGTACGAAACCCTAGCAAAGCTTCAGAAATCTCCTAAGAAAAAAAAACTAAGTTCTCCGAATAAATATGAAGAAGATGTCAAATATCAAATCTTCAAGAATCATAACGTAAAAAAAGTATTTCAGGTCCTTCGCGAACTAGGCATTGCAAATAGGGCTGAAATAACCCGAAAAACAGGGATAGCTCGTACCACTGTTTACGATGCATTATGTAAACTTACTTCAATGGATTGGGTCATAAAATTTTCCCGGTCGCCAAGTAAAGGAAAAAAAGGGCGTCCACAAACTTTTTACAGAATAAATACTGCTCCTCCCATTTCAATTCCAGCTAAAACGCCCTTAAAAACCACAACAATTCCTATGGGTCTCTTTATTGTCAAGTTTGTCGACAAACGTCCCGTTCTTCTTATTGATGAGGGTCTACATATTCTAAACACCGATAAAATCGGAAAAGAAGATTTTTTCAAGCGTCATTCTGGTTACTATCAAATTGGACTAGGTCAAGGTCAAAGTCCAATGAAAGGGTTTTACGGACCAGTGCCTGTTTGTGATCATTCACATCTCTTAGCCTATCTGTACGGATTTTTTGTTCAGGATGAAGGGACATCAGTAGCAGCCTCAAGACCTAACAAACAATCTCTCGGGTGTATGATTCTTCTCATAGATAAATCCCACGAACAATATCTTCCTACCCGGGTTAAATTAGAAAAAATACTAAATAGATTATTTAGGACAGTTCAAAACGTTAAAGACATCAATCGAATGTTTCTACTCACTGTAAAAATGATGGTTCAACGTGAAATCTGTCAAAAATCAATAATTTGAATGAATAGCTATTCCGAATAAAACCATCTTTTCAAGTCTTATATTGGAATTCCTTACTAAATGATAGTTAAGGAAAAAAATATCTACATGATCTATTTAAGCCCATAATATCAAAGAGGTTAAAAGAAATGAATAAGACAAAAGCTTTTTTCTTAGCAGTTTTAGTATCTCTTTTTGCTCCAATAAATGTAGCCACTTCTCTTGGCGGTATCTCTGGTGATGCGCCCGATCAAGGCCATATTGATTGGGGGTCACTATCTTCTGGATTTCATCTATTTCTCTATTATGGTCAGTCGTTCCAACCATCACAAAACAACGTCAGTAAAATTGAATTGCCTTTGTATAGGACAGGCGATGCCGACAATTTAACCATATGGATCTGTAAAACTTATGGCGGGGGTGCACCATCGGAATGGAATGCTACTACTGAAGTTGACGCGAGTTCTATACAGGAAGATTTTCCCTTTGTATGGGTAAACATAACTTTTAATCCTGTGGTCAATGTCATTGCTAGTCAAGAATATTGGATCGTTGCCTATAGTGGAGACAATAATACCGATCATTTAACTTGGGCCTACAAAAACGTAGACACATATCCCTTGGGACAAATATTGGGTGGAGCGTCACAGGATTTTGTATTCCGGACATATTATGACGATTTTTCGGTGCCAGAGGTAACTAATCCTCTCCTGCTTCTAATTGGCTCCTTTTTGGTTTTATCGGTTGTCGTTTTACGAAAGAGAAACAGCAGCCTAAAAAGGGCTCGTTAACCGAGCATAAGCTTCCTGTAATCAATCCTTTTTTCTTTTTTAATTGGATCAAATTAGAATTAAGTGTACCAAGAAATTACAATTATATTCCTGTTAAAATTCTCTAAACAAGAAGTTATTAAGTATACAGATCCTGAGTGCTTCTCAGAGGAGAAAAATCATAAGTAAGAATAGACCCTAACAAGTAAATAGTCTTTTTATAGTATTCTGTCACTACTGATGTTGAGTCAGCAATAGACGCTATTGTGTGAATAATTTCTTCGTCTAATATAGGCTGATTTTCCATCTTTATCCTATTTAGAAACTCCCATCGATCATGTAGAAGTGTTTTGACCTTGGATACATTAAGACCAACCATATTTTTCAGTTGTTGATTGGAAACGTCACTAGTTATGTTACTTTTCGCAATTTCTCTAACTGCTTCTACAATCTGACCAAATCGAAGTAATTCAGTTTTGATTTTTTTATTCCATTTACCAACCACAATTAAATTGTGTCCTTCGGATATTTCAGACCCTTTAAGACTTTTAACATCCACGCTCTTGACAAAAAAGACATTGAAGGCACGTAAGACACCTTCTACGTCGACATAGCCTACGTTTTTGTTAAATCCCTAAAAAGATCGACAGGGTCACCAGGTTTTGTAATAGCGATTTGTTTGACTTGAACAACATCGATGACTTTCTTCTTTGAATCAATGGTAATAATATCTGGATTACCGCTAACAATATCAGTCCTTGTACCTTGCCCAATATATAATGATTTAACCTTATGTTGATGTAAGTTCAAGGCTTTACGAAGATTATCATCTTGAAAAATATATTTTGAAATAGCAATTAGATATGAGTCGTCACAGGTCTCATACCAAACACGCTGCATATTTGTTCTATGAATTTTAATCTTAATTTTTGGATCAGCTATGGAGAATCGAGTTCTAACTTCATCTGCAATAATAATATCATTTATATTAGTTTTAAGTTCTTTTGCATTAATTACTAGCTCTTTATTGATTAAAGACCGTAATTCATTATCACTTATTTCTTTTAGTTTCTTTACTTTTCGATATATTAGGCTTAGAACCTCGTTCAAATTAGTTTGAACTATTTTAAAACTTTCATTAAGAAAAAGAGCCGAAGTAACTGATCCATCCACTAGCCTCCATGCTCTTTTCTTTGCAGCTTTTCGAATATGCTTAGTAAAATCATTCGTTACCAATTTTTCATGTAGTCGTGCTTCTAAAATTATTGATATGTCCTTTATCGAGAATTTAAGTCTTCTAACATCAAGACTATAAAAATTTCGAGGAATTGTAAGTTTATTTTCTTTTATTATAGATACCTTTCTTTGCTTTCGACTTTTTCAGTGACTTTTTCGAAAATAGTCCACTGAGCAGTTGGTCCTTTACGAGAAATGATCGATCCTTTTATTCTCCAATTTCTAAAATAAGTATAATTTTCATTTTTCCATTTAATGCACCGAATTTTCTTTAGTAACTTCTTCCAGTTTTTCACTGCGGAATAAAAACCTGCCTTCCCTGTATTTATGAAAAGTTCTTCAAGATTAATATCCTTAGCTATTTCTGAATAATCCTGAATCTTATATCCCTTATCTTTATATTTAATTCTAACTAGAAAAATATCCTTATTAGATGCATGTTTATTATATTGTTGACGAAAATGTTCTGGGATAGGTTGGTTATTATCAATTAATTTGTTCCAATCCTCAATAAAAGCTGTCAATGAGTCAAACTGTGAACTTTCGTCTACTTCCTTTGATTCTAATAATGTCAACGTTCTCTATATCATGTTATTCAATCTTCTTATAAATCTCTAAATTCATATATCTGGTATTTTATAAAAAAACGTTGTTAAAAATAAAAAATAGAAAAAAAAAGAGGAATTTGAATTCTTATAGATGTTCAAAGATTTTTGCAATATCGTTAGCTACTTCAGTCGTTTTATTATTACCACCAAGATCATAAGTTCGCACTTTGCCTTCTCTAACATTTTGTGCTATTGCTTGCTCTAATGTATTTGCCTTGTCTATCAATGTATGATCATTTTTTGTTGTACCAAGCCACTCCCACATAAGTGCAATAGACTTAATAGCTGCGATAGGATTGACTTTATTCAATCCTGCGTATTTAGGTGCGCTACCATGATTAGGTTCGAAAACCCCAAAAGTCTCTGAAGTAGATGCTGATGCTGCAAATCCAAGTCCGCCAGAAAGCATTGCTGCTTGATCAGTAATAATATCTCCAAACATATTACTGCTTACAATTACAGAATATTCCTCTGGACGTTTCATCATCCACATTGCCACAGCATCAATATTTTCGTCCCACCATTCAACCTCTGGAAATTCAGTGGCAATTTTTTCGGCTGTTTGTAAAAATAAGCCGTCTGTTGCCCGAATCACATTCGCTTTATGTACAACAGTGACTTTATTGCGTCCTGTTGTTTTTGCATACTCAAACGCTTTTCTGATAATTCGGTCACATCCTTTCGTTGTAAACACCCTACAACTTATCCTTATATCCTCATCTGCTGCGCCTGACCTTTCCTGAAACGCCTTAAAATTTTCCACATCTTTTAATTCAGGAATTAGCTTTTCAAACTCTATTCCTGCATATAATCCTTCTGTATTCTCTCGAAAGGTGACAATATCTATTTCTGGTTCCGATCCATCATTTTTCTTAAAATTTAATGGATTCCCCGGGTAAGTTTTTGATGGTCTCATGTTACTGAAAAGTTGAAAATGCTGTCTGAGCCTTACTATTGGGGAACGGTATTTCGTCCCAAATTTATCCTGCACCTTCTGCACCGATGGGTCTGATGCTGGCTTGCTCGTAATAGCCCCAAAAAGCGCCGCATCACATTCTTTGAGTCCTTCTAAGGTCCGTTCTGGTAATGGGTCGCCTTCCTGTTCAAATATTGTAAATCCTATATCAAGAGGAACTAATTCTGCATCAAATCCTGCTTCTAAGATCCCTTTCGACGCTTCGAGCACATCTACTCCTATTCCATCGCCTGGCATAAACGCAATCTTATACTTCGCCATTGACCTATCCACACCTAACGTTTTTGAATTTCCTTTAACCTGTTGCCCTAATTTTACTTAGAGGGTGGTTTCATGCAAATGATTGAATGGATTTTTGAATTCGTTGTACAACCTAAAGGCTGTAATTTTGGACATTTTTAGCTTATGCTCATTACTCGTACGTAGTAGGCTGCTAGCAGTGACCAAACGGGAATTAATAGGTATGAAATAGTCACTAATCCAATATAGTACTCAATCCCGCTGTCAAACGCAATGACAATAACAGCCAGATCCAAAACAAACTGAATTATCATAACAATGAGTCCAGCAACTATCCCTTCGGTCTTCCATTCTTCTGTGGGAATGTGACTCTTTTTATAGTAGGTAATTAGGAATAACAGCCCGATTACAATGAAAGCAGGCGTCATTAACGCTTCAAATTCCCAATATTTTTCATGATCTATTCCCATCGTTTCATTTTCATAATCAAAGCTAATTATCCCCATGACTACAATTGACCATATAAACGCTAAAATCCAGACGATTATCCCAATGGAAACGATATACTTCATTCTTACTTTTTCTAATAGTTCAGAATCCATATTGCTGTCCTCTCTAAGTTCTATCTGTCACTTCTCTCATCAATCTATTTTATTCTTACGGGGGACTATCAAAGTCTGAACTACGGGTAAGCATATTACTCCCATAAAAAGTAAAACAACTGAAAAACCAGTATATTCGGTTACCCCCACGCTGTTGTCATTTTCAAATATGATGGTAGCTGTATCAGTGTTCCCTGCTTTATCCGTAACGGTGAAAAGGATATTACCTTGGTTTGTAGCACCTTCTTCTACCGAATATTGAAGTGACCAGCCATCTTCACTGTATGTATCTGCAGCAGGACTGTCACCAAATGCTGATTCACCACTAAAGTTGTCCATGTTTATATCTGCCCAAGTTACCGTCACTGTAAGTATTTGGCCTGCACCTTGGCCTGCAGCACTGTTGAAGTAGCATGTTCCCCCAGTTGGGTTAAGCGGATAGGGACTTAGTTGAATGTAGAGGGAATTTGAGGAAGTAACATTAATAGTGCTAATAACAGGATCAATCGTATCTCGTCCTACCCAGATAGTTTCTTTCTCAGTGTTATCTACTTGGTCATGAATTACGATGGTAATATTGTAAAGCCCATCTATATTGAGTGATATAATCATATAACTACTAGTGGTTGTTCCCTGAGATGTATCATTACGAAATACTTCGTAATAGTCAATACCAGAACCTGTATCATTCCCAGACCACTCTACGGTGATATTGTCCTGATTTGTATAAGTATCGTTCGATGGAGATGTAATATTAACATCTGGGGGGGTATTATCAACAATAAAGGTGTAAATATCAATATCTTTTGTCAGAACGTCAGTATAAGCAACAACCCTTATTGTATGTTCACCTTCGGTGCCAATGTTGAAATCATGTGATGTTTCTGTAGTTGTAGCTTGAGATAATCCGTCTAAGAAGACATGATAATACGAAATGCTCCCTGATCCCGACCACTGTAAAGTAAATGATCCTTGAACTGAGTCAGATGTCGGCGTTGTGATCGTTATATTCGGTTTTATTCCCAAGAAATCTAATGCTTTCTTAATGCAATCTTTTTGGTTTTCTTCCCCGTTGATTGCCTCAACTGGTAATGAGAGAAAAACTGTCTTATATGATCCCGAATAGGTCACACCACTATTATTTAACTCGGAACCATCGTAGTATAAGCAATTAACACCAGAACCTACTTTAGTGATCCTATCTGATTGATCTGCAAAACTTGTAACACTATAAGAAGCTCCTTCAAAGGCTGTCCCTGTTATACCCGTTGCTGAAGTGGGGCTACCTACGCTCATCCACTGGTTATTCTCAGCATGCATGTTATTGTCGAGCCAGCTAGCATTGTAATTAGAACTGCTAGATTGATAATCGACATCATAGGCTATTCCTAATCCTGAAAGGAAGAATTTTCCATTGTAATCATTGAGATAGTCTTGGATATTAATCTGATCCGTAGTATTATCTAATGTTCCTGAGATTGCATTCCCACAGAACCAAATTACAGCTGAGTAATCACTCATGAAAGAGGCGCTTGGACTGCCCTGCGAGGAATGAGTGTAAGTGTCATACTCATAACCGAGAGCATCTAATGCTGTTTGGTATATCTCTACGTTAGAACCTGCATCATCGACTAGTAAAATTCGTACACTACCGCCATTTGATATTGTGACATTATTTGATTCATGATAGGTTGTTTTATCATTGCTATCGGTTACAGCTGCAAAGAAAGAATAATGTGTGTCTAATAATTGCGTAGTGTTAATAGTGTATCCATAGTTTGATCCGCTAATATGGGACGCGGGTACCCATGCATCTTCTGCCCACATAAGTTGAACACTACTAACTGTGGCACTAACAGCAGATGCAGAGATTTGAATGGTTAACTCTCCGCTCTTAGTGCTGTCTTCTGTGGGATTACTTATTGATATAGAGGGGTAATCGCTCCCTGATTCTGATTTTAAGGTAAACTGCCCACTATCATTGCCAGAAACATATTTAACAGCAATATAATGATATCCTGAAGTTGAAGCGGTAAAAGTAAACACTTCATCTCCACCTGCAATAGGATTGATTGACATATCCAATAAAACGGGTTCACCATAGGTATTAGGAGTACCATTATATAAGAAAATGTCATAATCCATTCCCTCAGGGACATCAAGGTAGAAAGAATAGGTTTTGCCACCGCTAAGCGATATATTCCGTGCCCATACCTTTTTACCAAATTGACTACCACTTAAAGTTCCAGTTTCAGTACTGTTAATCGTATAAGATTTGGTACATGCTTCTAGAGCAGCATCCGCATTTACTCGTCCAAATCCTTCTACTAAATCTTTTGCACCACGATCTACACTATAGATTTCAACACCTGACATTAAAATGAGCTGTTTTACCTTTTTCGCTCTACTCGTATCATCATATTCCCATGCAGCTTGTCCTCCCATCGCTTCTACTACTAATGACGCTATTCCTGCAACGTGGGGACATGCCATGCTTGTGCCTTGCATGGGAGCTAAATCGTTACCTTGTTGATCTGCGTATCCTGGTGTAGCTGTTTGGTCTAATCCATTATTTGCATCTGCATTATTCGTATCAACAGATAAATAAGCCCCTTCACTAGAATACCCTCCTGGTGCTGCAATATCGGGCTTGTTAGTGTTAGGAGCTATTCCTGGACCTTCCGAACTATAATCAGTGATTGTATCATTATCAGTTGATGCCGCAACTATAATTGCTTCATCTATACAGGGCGAATAGATTTGGTTTCCACTACCCTGCCCATCATTTCCAGCTGAAATGATAGGTAGAACACCTTTATTGAACATACTAGTAAGCGCTGTGTCTAATGAGCTTTTTGTTTCACCATAGCCCAGTGACATTGAGGCTATGGTGATATGATATGTTTCTGCATTCACAGTAACCCAATTGACACCTGCGATAGTATCACTTGCATCAACGTACGAATATCCTGCTCTATCCATCACTTTAACTCCCACGAGTCTAGTATCGGGTGCAACGCCCGAAAATCTTGCGTGATCATCGCCAAGGTCTTCATATGGATATTTATTAACTGCAGAAACAGCAATCCTGGCATACCTCACGGGAAAGGTATTCCCATTAGAAGACCAGAGACATCCAACTTTGTACAATCCTGTTTCTGTAATAGTTTTTGAGACTGTCATTGGATTACTGCCGTCAGTGTCTTGGGCTATAATTGCACCACCAGGATCATAAAGGTAAAGTTTAGTTCCCCCAGCAGAAGCACCACTATCACTGTTGTCTGCCCAGTTATAAGAAATTTCGATTGTTCCACTTGCTTTTACATCGATGTAATATGGAATATAGACATCTGTATAATCGGATGTAGTTTGGTAGGAATAGCTGTGGGTAGTTTTTATCCGATCATCTGAAGTAGAAATTGTTGAATTATATGGAAACCCTGCGGCTATTCCTCCACAATGGCTCCCATGCCCATGATAGTCCTCTGGAGATGTTGTTGAATGTTTTATATCTGACCATCCGACAATTTTAACATCAGGATCATTCCATACTGAAGAATTTGTTGCCGCATCTTCGAAACCATTTATCATTGGGTGGGAATCGTCTAATCCTGAATCTATGATCGCAATCGAGTTATTACCATCGCCAGTATAGGTTAAATTATCCCAAACGAAAGTTCTAAGTTGAGTAAGTTGAGTAGCTACATCTGCGTGATAGATTGCTTGGGCGTCTTCCTCTACTAGCTCAATGTAGGGACATTGGACAAAATCAACAATTTTATCTGAAGCAATAGAGGCTGCAAGACCATAAAACCCTTCTCCATATGTTGGGTCAAAGATTCTTCCAATTGTCCCGCCAACTGCCTCTAAACATTCTTCCACATTATCCAATTTTCCATATTCTGTTGCTATAATAATTTTTACTTCGGAATTCGTTGTGCCTGCCCTTATTTTCGCATCAAGATAATCGTTGATTCTATTTTGATCCCTATCGTCCCGCGAATAAAATCCTCTTTTAGCATCTTCAAGATCAATCTGATTAGGAATCTGGTTTTCTTCGTTAATACTATTGTCTAACATTTCATTTGCTTGAATTTCCAAATATTCCGCATAACTTTGTAGTAAAATACGTCCTTCTGCTGTTAATTCTTCTTGTTCCCGCCAGATTGATAATTCAAAATCAACTGGACTTTCTGAAGTGATTCCAAGGTCAACAAAGTGGTAACTCTTTTCAATATCATGCAATCCATAATTTAAATCTGAATATTGAATTTTAAAGATGCTAAAAAGTTTCTCTTCTGTATTTAGAATCCAACAACTAATTTTATTGATATAACCAATGTTGATGTCTAATTTAACTCCATTATCATTTAAGAAGACTTCTTCCTCCTCTGAAATCCAATTATTACAAATAAATTCCTGTGTAATATATTGAGAATCTAAATTAAACACAAATTTTCCTTCAGCTTCGATAAGAGAACCACTATCATAGTCAGAAGAATAAGAATTTGGAACAGGAGAAACATGCTTCTTAATCGCAAAACTCATTTTTGTACCGTCTTTAAGAGTCCAAATACCCTTACTATCTTGAAAAGTTGTCGAATCTTGAGTGGAATTAGGTGGAGCTAAAAAGATAAGAATTAACATAGTAAGAGGTAAAAGAAATAATATTCCCTCAACCATCTTTGTTTTTATGTAACTCCCACTTGCTTTTTTGCGTGATTGCGGGTGAGTTTTTGACAACATTAACTCCTTTGGAGATTATATGAAAATAGCAATTTCTACCAGCTTATATACCTTATCTGATTAACAAAATCATCTCTCTTAAGTTTAAAATTATTGGTTTTGCGACATTTAGCTAGATTTCAGGGTTTTGTGACGTTAATTATCACTTTAAACTGTTAAAACTATTATCAACCATCTGAATTGATCCATATCCTGCAGTAAAGGTTTTTTTTAAAAAATCATTTAGATTTAAAATATTTAAAAAATAAGTAAAAATTTAGCTGCTAAATGGATGAAGTGAATCATTTAACAAAAAAAATATGCCATTGAGTATGCAAAGTAGACTATTTGAGCTAGCGTCATGAGTTTAGGTGTATCAATTGGATCAATGGGACATTCAATCTTGGTTTTCGCTCGCTACTGAGACTGGTCTTAGCATTATGTCTCTAGGTGTACCTGGACTTCGCTCTGAAGTAGATGAGCAAGTCTTTACAGGGGGAGTGACCGCTATGCAAGCAATGTTTACCTCTGAAATAGGCGCAGATACCGAATCTTTCATTGGAGGGGGGAAAACTTCCAAGGTAGGTCGATTTAGTGTCACAGTGAACAAAAGGAATAAAAAGGTCTCTGCTATCGCTCAATTTCTCCTTGTTTCACGAACTGGTGCTGATATTCCCCAAGAAATGATTTCATTTTCTCGTGATTTGGTTATTGAGCTATCTGAACATATAATGAATTCGGATGCCTATAATGAAACGTCTTTAGATCAAATTGAAATCCCTACTGTGGCTGATCCGTTTATTCAAATGACAGAAAGACTCAGGAAGAAATATAAAAAAATCCCTGCAAAAAACGAACGTTTGATTCAATTTTGTCAAGATAAAGTAAAAAGTGCCCTTATTTCCTATGAATTCTCTGAGGCACTCCGTGCTATTTCCCAACAGACTTCTTTGAAATCAATTCAAGAAAAAAGGAAGGATTATCTAAATAGATTTACTACTGACATTTTTAATTCAATTCTAGAAGACAATCCCACTGTTGCTATACTCTTTGGACGTCCTAAGAAAATTCTAGAAGAAATTAGTCAATTAGTGCATATATCGGTTGAAAAAATCTCCCAAACTGCTATTACTATGCTTAGAAACGTCTCTAACGATTTGATAGAACAACAGATGAGTGATATACTGTCCACATTCGGAAAAGCTGATATTAGAGAGAAAAAAGGAGATCTCCGAGACTCCTTACAGAAAAGGGTCCTACGCCATGTCTTACGGAATCATCCTCTATTAGTCCTAGCTAATCCATCTCTTACTGTTCGTTCTGATAATCTAAACACAATAGTAGAGGAAATTACCGCAAAAATCATTTTTGAATATGACAAGGGTGGTATCCTGTCAAAAATCGGCGAAAAAATCATGGATACAAGCCCATCAGGGCAATTGACGGGTGTATTCATCAGATCATTTACTGGCAGCTTTACACTTGGCCTTACTGATCCAGGATGGCTTTTTATCTCTTGGATGCTCAATGATTTATCAAAAGTTCACAAAACAAAAATGGAAGTTGTTATCAAAAAACTTGAAGTTCCTGAAAGTCAGAAAGATTCTATTCTAGCGAATTTAAAAGCTTATAAATCAGAGTTTAAGGGTAAAAAAGAGATAGTATTTTCATTGCAGACAATGGGAGATGCAAAAACGCTAATTGATTCTCTTGAACTCGCTACTACTCGTTCTTTCAGCTATTTAGTTAATAATGCATTTATTTCTAAACAAAAAGGCCTAGGCTCTGTTCCTTATGAATTTGCGAGAATATTATCGGATATTGGACGTGGTGCTCAATGGTCTTATGTAGCCTTACAAATAATCAACTTTCTCTGTAAACGAAATTGGGATGTATTTTCTCCTCAAGATAATATCCCTCTTGCTACTGATCTTGAAAGTGCTGGTCGAGACAAACTTACACACACTGATTCTTGGTCTTCTGAGAAAAAAAGTTATTTTTGGTATTCTCCTCAACGAGTATTGGAAGCTTGTGAGACACAACAAAAAACCGTTATTTCTTATAATGTAAAAATCATAAAACAAGAATTTGAAAGGGCTCTTTTTCAAATCACAGAACTTCAAACTACTCTAACCGAGTTTTTTGACAATCCTCTCAAAAAATCACCCGTAGAAATTGCCCCAATTGAATTTGCTTCTCTTAAACCAATCAAATCTAAATTAGGCAGCAAAATTGAAAGTGACTTTTATAATGACGTCAAAAAAGCCTATTATGATGCAATAAAGGAATTAGTAAAGGTAGTAAATCCTATTTTTAAAGCGCGTAAACAGGTTTTAGCCCGTAAAAAAAAGCAAGATCATTTAGAAAAACAGATTCAAAAATATAAAACTTCTCTTTCTAAGATACAACCAATATTTATTTCAGTTAAAGAGAAAATTGATGATAAATTAGAGAAAGAACAAAAAGGACTATTCCAGAAATTGGAACGGGAAATCAACCGAGCTGAGCGTGATTTAAGCAAAGTAATATCTGAGGCCCGTTTTTACGCTTTCAAGACCTCGACTATTGAAGAAGGTTATTCGATAGTAACACCATTAGACACACTTACTATAACAGAACGTACACTTCGTCAAATTAGCTTGGATCCAATAGTTGGGGATCTCTTTGAGATTCCTCATCTCTATTTCGCAACAAGAATCCTTCGTCGTCTTTTCCGCTCTACAGAAGATCATGCTATCCAGATGCTTGCCTACGGTGAAGTTTCAAATATGTTAAAAGATATTATTGCGACAACTAGTAGAGAAGAAGAGTCAATAATATCTAATTTGCGAGCCAGGCTTTCTCAGTACTCTCAAAGAACACTATACGATGAAATTATTCAATTTCCCCTTCAAGAAATAAAAAAATCCTATTTTAATGAAGATCCTGCGATTTTTCAGGAAGCTAACAACTTCTATCTTGAAATCGGTACTATTCCAAAGGATGCACACTCTGACCTGTCTCAGTTCTCAAAGATCGTGGGAGAGGACGTATTAGCTACTCTAAAAGGTAATAAAATCATTATATCATTAAAACTCCCCTTTATTCTCGATACATGGAAACCTGGTCCCCTTTCCTCAACTATTCTAACCTATGTTCGTCATCAGTTTGAAAAAAATTATAATGATTTCCTATCTGTGCTTCGAAAAAGTTTAAACATTCTCTATCCCGAACGTGTTGACGTATTGGAAAGGTGCATAGAAGAAATCACTCAAAGAATTGAGAAAATTTAAATAAATGAGCATTAATGTTCTAGATAACTGGGATTTGACTTTCAATTTAATAAAGCAACCTAGGCTCCTTTTATAGACTTATAGGTTAGTAAATATGTCTTCACATATAGTCAATGTAGTCAAATGATTAGATCACAGGTACCATGCGGCATAGGCTATCCTACGCCTTTTCCTTTATAAAGCTCGAGAAGATCCCTTTAAAAGTGAAATGAGGGACCCTTCTGAATTATCTTCATCCTATTTTATGCAGATATTATCTTCATCTGAATCCATCTGATACATGCGACTACATTTTTCTTCACTATATTTTTAAAAACAATTCTTAGCCTTATTTTGATTAACTTTTTTCCGTTAGGAGTGAAAGGATTTGACATTCCGATTTAAAGAAAGTCTTATCGTGATCCTCATACCCGCATTCGCTTTTCTTAACTTTGATTTGGGAACAGATGATATTATTTCTTTGACATTTAGTCTGCCTATGTATGCTTTGCTTTACCTGGTGAATCCAGTTCTTGCTACATTTTCTGGTGATACTCGATTTATTACTTTTCTACTGGAAATTTTACCTGATTCTTACCTAGAATCTGAAAATTGGGCTGGATTGGCAGGTGTTGACGATACTTATTCGCAAATTATGATGCTTTGTTGGATCTTAGCATTAGCGTTTGCAGTGCTAAGTCTGGTTTGTAACTTCATAGAACAACGTGAGGTTGCTGGTATTACCCTAATGCTTTGCGGTATTTTAATGGCGGTCATCCAGCTATTAGCATACATTGAAGTTTATAGTGATATGGATTATCTCCCCATTCCATTTGGTTGGATCGGATGTCTTCTGGTAGGTTGGTGGATTTACACTAAACATTACTGACTTTTATTCTTTTTTTCCCTTTTTTCTCTTTTTTAGCCTTATTTGTTCTAAATTATCCAATGATATGCCACATATTATGTGGTAACAAGAACTTAGCGTACAATTTCTTATTCTCGACAAAAGCCAAATCAGCTAATGATTAACCGACAATTATGATTAAAATTTTTCATCCCTCTTTCTTAGAATTACTTCTTTGCTTATAGAGGTTAGTCGGTCTTAAATGGTTTTTCGAATAACTTCAGCGATCGTGTATGCATTTTTTATTGATCTTATGATATTTCGACTATATTCTACCACGTAGATAACACATAGCTAACACTTTACTATTGTTCTTTTAATGATCTTTGAATGATTTAGAGCATGATCTGAATGTTATGTTGTTTTTTATAAGGAAAAGGAAGGGTTTAAGTATAAATAGCATATAAATAGTTGTGAAGGCAATGTCACAAAAAATTATGACCCAACAAAAACTTGAGAAAGCAACGGTCAAAAAAGATGATTTAGGCCGTGAAGACTCAAGATTCGACAGTAATCTGTTAGCTAATCGGACTGATAAGGTAGTATTTCACACTCTTAATGAAAGACAACCTTTAACGCGAAGTGAGTTGGTTAAGATTACTAATATTCCACGGAGTACACTGTACGATTCTCTCTCGCGTTTAATTTTACGTGGTGTTGTCCGTAAGTATCCTGAAAAGCGATCTACGCCGGGACGACCCAAAGTATACTATGAATGTACTATTTAGGCTTATTCTAAGACTATGAAATCGCTGATCATTAGATCAGCTATCATTTCAAAGTAATGGTTAGAATTTTTATTGATTAGTGTACAAACTGACTTTTCCTTCCTTAAACTTATAAACAGCTATAATTGAAGAAGTGTCGACTCTCACTTATGATAAATTTTGGTTATTTCTAATATTAATGCAAAATATCTTCTTAATACTCATCCATGTAATTATTTCACTTTTTCTCAGAGATTAGCGATTTATATTGCCAAATTCTCAAGAAATTCCCCATCTAGTCCTGTACTTAATTATGCGTATTAACACACCATTATCTTAGATGTCTATTATTCAATATTTCATCCGAAACTTTTTATTTACTGAAATGAGCTATCCATCTGAAGTTCCCATGCTTCATTTATTTGAATTGTGAGTGAATAAAATGTTAGAAGCTAGTGATGAAACTAGTGACATTGTCTCTATCGTCTTATTTAAAGGAAAAAAGTGTCCCCCCTGTAAAACCGTGGAAAAACTTCTTGGTGACATCCTACGCCGAGGTTCGGATCTAGCTTCCCTAACCATAATTGACACAGACAAACACATTGAATTAAAAGAGAAACATAATGTTTTATCCATTCCAACGCTTCTTATAAACGGTAGAAAGATTCTTGATGGATACCAAGCTTCAGAAATACTCGGACCTGGCCTCGAATCCTCCGCTTTTGGAGAAACCTCTGCAGGGGTTGGATTTGAGATGGTAGGTGGTCAAATGCAATCTAAAGGAGGGATAGAGGGCTTTGGAACTACCTTTGGAGGAAGTCTCGGTGCAATTTCCACCCAATCAAATGATATGTTTAATTTTCTTTTTAATAAGCTTATAGAAGCCCGAATTGAGCGCGGTGATATCCACAAGATTACTGAGCAGAAGACATCTATGCTAACCATCAGTGAAAAATCTCGTTATCTTGAAACTGGAGATATTCTACTATTAAGACCACAAATCGGTGATTATGTTCATATTGGAGTTCTTCAAAATATTGTAACCTCAATGTTAGCCATCTCTCCCCAAGCAGGAGAATATCTTTACTCTGCAGGACAGAAGATGGGACAATTTGGTCTTGGCCCTTCCTTAATTACCAAATACAATCCCGCTATCTACAACAAGACAGAGACCAAGGGAATGTTTAAAGCCATTGTTAAAGGACTTGTTCGTCTTTATAATGCAACTGCAGTTTCTTATCCTTCCTTTCTTGCTTCAGGCGCACGTGCTTCTAGAGTTCGCGGTTTAAAATCCTCTATTCGAATTAAAGACTCTGCTTTTGCTTCTAATGTATCAGGTCTCAATGAACCTCTTTGTCACTATTTAGCAGGAGAAATGAGCGGCATTACTGGAGCTATGCTCGGTACCAAAGTCGCAGTAGTTGAAAAAGAATGCTGGGGATTAGGTAAAGATTATTGTGAGTTTCATGTTGCTGTTGGAGAAGATCGCCCTCCTGTTGCTAAAGAACGTGAATTCCTTTCTGATGAACGACGAATGAATTTTGAAACCTGTCAAACCACGATATCAAAGAATCAGTATCAAAGCATGCTAATGACAAATATTTTAAGACCGAAAGTAGGAGATTGGTGTCACATTTCTTTAGTTCAACAAGCTTTACATGCATTGAAATTTTCAGATGAGTTCTATTCAACTCTTTTATACTATGCTGGTGCTCACCTCGGTCATGCGGGTGTAGATAAGACTACAATTATGGAAATCATTACTAAAAAGGATCTAACTCTTCCTCTCGAGTTTGAGGATGGGATAAAGTTAGTTAAGTCGTATTTTAATCATCCCACCACAGTCTTAGCTCGGATGCAGGCTGGAGCTCGGGCGGAAATTATTGATGATGAGACTGCAATTATCGATATTTTTGAATGCGCAGCCGCGTCTGGTCTCGATATCTCAGTATTGGGCTCCGAATTAACTTCAGAAGAACAGAAGTCAGCACCAAAGCTTCTATGTGATTTTACAGCAGGCTTCATCCACGGTCGACTTGATCTTGTATTAGATGAAGATGTCCGTGTTCGAGAAACCGAATGCCCTTCTACAGGCGCTGATAGATGTCGTTTTGAAATTGAACTCGATTAATACTCATTTATCTTTTCTAAAAGGATAATACTTAATCACTTCTTTCTTCTCTTTGCACATGAATATTACGCTTTTTCAGGGGATAGCGCTCCCTTTATAGTCTTTTCTTGGACCATTAATTGGCTAACAATTGACGCATGACCACCCAGATCGCAGAAGTTCGTTCCTACTTCAATAGCTGCAGAGGCCAGTTCATAATTGAGTGCATAAGAAATAGCTCCTACGACGGCATCATGGTCATCCATAATCCCAAATAATTTTTGTTTATTAGACGCATCTAATAATTGTGTTTCTAGAATTGATTGATTAATCATATTTTCTGCATCTAGTAATTTTTTCTTATTGATATCTGCCAGTGTAATTGTTTTTACTTCATCATTATAGGCTAAATCAAATGCAGCCGCATATCCCATCATTCCAGTTCCAAGTACAAGCACTCGCAATAGTATACCTCAAATTGGGGGTATTTTAATTGATTTTTTTCTAAATTTTCACACCGAAATTTTATTTCTGGGAGGTAAATATTGTTTGTTATTGCTCTAAAAGAAAATTTCTACTATTATTTCGGAGTAGAAGAATGATGACTGTCCTTGAAGAAATAGTAAATGCCCTTGTCGAAGGAGACCGTGAAAAAACCATAGAGTTTGTCAATAAATGCGTTAATGATGGAGTTCCTGTTGATAAAATTGTTGATGATGGATTAGCGGTAGGAATTCGGCGTGTAGGGGAACTATGGGAAGAAGGCGAATTTTTTCTGCCTGAGCTTATGCAGGGAGCCGAAATAATGAAAGCGGCTATGGATATTCTCAATCCATTGATATTTCAGAAAAAAATTGCTCGTGTCGATCAGGGAAGAGTAGTAATTGGCACAGTTGCAGGTGATATTCATGACATCGGGAAAACTCTAGTTGCTTCCATGTTAATGGCATCAGGATTTGAAGTTATTGATCTTGGCGCAGATGTACCTCTAGAACGTTTTATAAGTACTGCAAAAGAACAAAATGCTGATATAATCGCTCTTTCAGCTCTTCTTACAACTACTATGCTCGAACAAAAGACCATTGTCGATGAACTGAAGAATCAAGGTCTTTCCGATAAATATATTGTAATGGTGGGTGGTGCTCCTGTCAGTCAGGCATGGAGTAATGAGATTAATGCAAATGGTTATGCTGAAAATGCAGTAGAAGCTGTGAAAAAGGCAACAGAGTTGATCCAATCTAAATAATCCTTACAAACTGGAGAGAATCCGGAATGAAATCGGGCTTTCTTGAGGTAGTAAAAGAGCGAACAATCCTGTTTGATGGAGCAATGGGAACAATGCTCATTCAAGCAGGGATACGAGGGGAAGAATGCCCTGAAATTTGGAATGTAACTCATAGTGAAGATATTCAAAAGATTCACAAGAGTTATTTCGAAGCTGGCGCGGATGTTGTTCTCACCAATACCTTTGGTGGTAATGAGATAAAATTAGGGGCAAAAGGTCTTCAAGACCGTGTTAAAGAACTGAACTTGGCTGCTGTTCAAAATGCACAAAGTGTATGTCCCAAAAATGGTTATGTTGGGGGGGATATCGGTCCTACTGGAAAATATCTTCCGCCTGTAGGAAAAATAACTGAAAATGAGTGGTTTCATGCATTTACAAACCAAGCCACAGCATTACTTGAAGGTGGGGTTGATTTAATCGTAATCGAGACAATGCAAGATATTCGTGAAGCCATTCAAGCTTTAAGGGCGGTTAGGGAAATAGATTCATCAATCCCAGTGATTACTACTATGACTTTTGACAAAAAGAAACGTGGCTTCTTCACTATTATGGGAGATCCTCCTGAAAAATGTTTTACCTTGTTAAAAGAAAAAGGTGCAAATGTCGTAGGTGCAAACTGCTCTATTCAGTCCAGTGATATGATCGAATTATGTAAATTGGTAAGAGATCGAGTAGAACTTCCGATGAGTTTTCAGCCCAACGCAGGTAAACCTGAATTAGTGAATGGAAAAACTCTCTATTCCCAAACACCGTCTGAATTTGCATCCGATATTATGGCGCTAGTAAACGTTGGAGCTAATATTGTCGGTGGTTGTTGTGGTACAAATCCAGATTTTATTCAACAAACCCAGAACGCTCTAAAATCTCGGTTGTAGAATTAAATGGTAATAAGATTTGAACCAGAAGAAATTAAATTTGAGAATGACGAGATCACTCGTTTACTTAGCCAAGGAAGAAAGAAAAAAGGTCTTTCTTCTAATATGCTAAAAGAAGTAGAATTCATGAAAGACGAAGCCAAACAATTGATTGAGCCTAAAGCAGTTTATACGTTTTTTGATGCAATTAATCTCCCCAAAAGTCCATGTTTTGAAGAATCAGAAAAAGTAGCACTCGCTATCTGTACCATCGGTCATAACTTGCCGAATAAAGTCAAAAAATTGATGAAAGAGGGGCACTTATCAAGAGGAGTCATATTGGATGCGATTGGTTCTGCAGGAGCAGAATTTGTAGCAGAACTTGTAAATCTAGGTATCAATCAGGCAGCTAAAGAGCTAACATTACAGTATTCAGAGCGTTATAGTCCAGGATATTGTGAATGGGCTTTGTCAAACCAAGAATTATTCTTTAATCTTCTTCCCGCAGAAGAAATAGACGTCAAACTCACAGATTCATATCTAATGATTCCTGTGAAATCGGTCTCATTTGCAGTTAACTTAGGAGCTAATATTGTAGAATCTCGTTGGGAAAATCGTTGTACTTTTTGTGAAAATTCAGATTGTAGTTATCGGAGATGGTAAAATGGCAATTCGACCCAAATTAAGGCTATTAGATGATAATCAGGTTAAAATGGTAATTGAACAAGCTCTTGATATTCTCGAGAATTTAGGGATAATTATTGAAAATCAAGACGCTTTAAGCATGCTAAAGAATGAAGGACTCACAGCCGATTCAAATGATCGCGTTCTTTTCCCTTCTGATCTGGTTCAGAATGCGATTAAAAGTGTCCCTAGAACAATTTATCTATATGATCGAATAGGTGAATTAGCTGTCCGTTATGAAGATGATAACATTTGCTTTGATCCAGGTAGTGCTGCGATCAATATTCTCGATTCTCAGACGAATGAGACTCGAAAACCAGTTACAGATGATTACGTAACCTATGCCAAACTAGTAGAACAGTTAAAGCATATTCATGCTCAAAGCACTGCCTTTATCTGTTCTGATGTGCCTAAAGAAATAGAGGATAGTTATCGCTTATACTTATCCCTCCTACACTGTAGCAAACCGGTTATTACCGGTACTTTTCGCAAAGAATCTTTTGCGAAAATGAAAGACATGTTAGTTGCTGTTCGAGGCGATGAAAAAGCATTGCGAGAAAAACCATTAGCTGTTTTTGATGCATGTCCTTCTCCACCTCTTCGGTGGAGCGATCTCACTTGTCAATCGGTGATAGATGCAGCAAAAGTAGGTATCCCTTCACAATTAATCAGTATGCCAATGACTGGTGCGAATGCTCCTGCTAGTATTTTCGGAGCTGTTGTACAACATTGTGCTGAAACCCTTTCAGGAATCATGCTATCTCAACTTGTTTCCCCAGGAGCACCTATAATCTGGGGTGGGTCTCCTTCTGCGTTTGATATGAGGAATGGAACTACACCAATGGGCGCAATTGGCACAATGATGATAGATGTGGCTTATGCTCAAGTTGGAAAACATCTAGGATTCCGTACTCATGCTTACATGGGTTTATCTGATTCAAAAGTGCTTGATACTCAAGCAGGGTTAGAAACAGGTATCGGAGCTATCCTTGCTGCTCTTGGAGGGATTAATATGATTAGTGGTCCTGGGATGCTTGACTTTGAATCCTGTTTTTCGCTTGAAAAACTTGTAATTGACAACGAGATATGTGGGATGGCTCTACGGCTCATTGAAGGAATTAAGTCTTATGAAGAGATTTCTACAAAGACTTTATTGGCAGAATACGAACAATCAAAACAACTATTATCTCATCCCAGTACAAGAAAGATATATCGTAAAGAATTCTATTTCCCTAGTGCAGTCATCGATCGAACAACACGGGATGTATGGGCAAAGACAAAAACCACTTCAACAATGCGAGCAAAGCAATTAATTGAAAAATTATTACAAAAGAAGCCAAATCCACTAGAGGAAGAGATTAGTAAGAGCCTAAAGAATATATTGTTTGGTCAATGACCCAAAGACGTATTTTTTCTAGATTATTTCCCTTTTCTTCCTCTGAGTCGCCAATAATTGCCCACATTCCACACAAAAACGATCGCCTGGCGCTAGTCTTCCTCTACATTGTTTACAGTTGGTTTGTGTAAGACTAGGTGGTAGAATTGGGACTGGTCGAGGAATCGGTGCAGGTCTGCTATAGACAGGTTTTGTAGGTATCTCTGTCAAAGACAAAGGTATTGGGCGCTTTTGTTTTCTTTGGTAGATAATTACTCCTATAATCAAGCCTATTATAATAATGATGAACCCTATGAAAGTGAGGAAGGCAAAGTTGATCTTACCCCTGGGATATTTGACATCGAATTCGATTTCTACGGTATCTTGTTCTAATATTGGATCATTATAGATAACATAGAACCATTTTCCAGCCGAAGGCGGGTTAAACTCTCCATCAAGACAACAAGTATTATCAGAATATTGATAATTCTCTTCTGGAAGTTGAAACCTGCTACTCCATTCACCAGGATCTGCTCTCGTAAAAAAGAAAGTTATGCTGAATGATTTGTTTGTTGTGGATATAGAATAAGAAATTAACATGTCAGGGGCAGCCGTACCTCCGTTATAGACAAATCTACCCTCTTCGAGTTCAATTGTTGAAGAAAAATGAGGTGGATTAAAGAAAGTAGTGGATATAGACGCTATTAAAAAGAATCCAATAATTAGAATACAAATTAGAAAATTTAATTTGAATGGGTAAAGGAGCGAATACCGACCATAAGGTTGATAATGTCTTGGCGCACGAAAGATGTGCCTTTGTGCTGCCCTTCTTGATCCTCCTACATGACCTACTCTTATATTACGTTTTAATGACATCTTTCTTTCTCCTATAATATCATTTTAATCCACTGATGGTGATAGAGTCAATAATTTCTTCTTCAAATTACGAACTAGTATAATTAAGTTATTTCTATTAATAATCATATGGTTTTTGTACCACAATCTACGCAAAATCGGTCTCCAGGCTCAAGATTTCCTCCACATTGGACACAATAACGTGGTTTTGCATTTTTAGCGGTTTGTATAGTAATTGGACGAGGAACGGACGATGATTGTGAATAAGAAGGTGCAGACGAAGTCTTTACTGTTGGCTTAGGTGCTGGTCTTCTTTTATTCTTTTGATG
This sequence comes from Candidatus Hodarchaeota archaeon, assembly GCA_016840025.1. The sequence goes on along the minus strand of JAEOTF010000412.1, from coordinate 10,195 downwards.
AACGTAGAATCCAATCATTGTGCCACTAATAAGAAGGATACCGATTAAAAAAAAGATGAAACTCATATCAACCCCACTACTAGAATATTGAATGTCATATGATATTATAATGGGTCCTTGCCTAAAAATGGGGTCATTATAAATGACAAAACTCCAATTTTCTGAATAAGGCGGATCAAATTCTCCCACTGCAGTTGCAGTACTTCCATAATATTCATATACATTTTGTGGGAAGTCACCTTTATCTCTCCAACCACTAGGATCTTCCGTTGTAAAGAAGAAAATAAAAAGCCCATCGGTAGCAGATACGGAGTAGGAGATAATTTGTCCTGGATCAACCTTTCCCTCTCCATAAATCCACCAATCTTCTCCTAGATTTTCTACATTCTGATATGCAGTCGGAGACGGGCTAATAACGCTTATAAGAGAAGTTAAAATAATGAACACAATCATGAGTCCACATACAACAATGCCAATTAATCTTCCTGGACCCCAATATCCATATGGTGAATAATAACCGAAACTAGAGTGTCTATAATGCGGTCTTTGTCTATGATAGATATATCGATGAGATGCCCTCCTACTTCCCCCTACATGACCAACTCTTATTGCTCTTCTTCCTGGCATCTTTCATCACTCGTCTTATTTTTCTTAGGTTTCTTAATCAATAGAACAATTTCACTCGGTTCTTTTTCTACTGATATCATGTCACTTTTGTTCCGCAATCTACACAAAATCGATCCCCTAGTTGAAGTTTACCTCCACACTGGCTGCAATACTGTGATTCTGTAGTAGTTCCTGTTTGAATCTTGACTGGATGAGGAATCTGTGCTGGTTTTCTGTAGGCTGGAGAGGAAGAAACTCTTGACGTAGGGGTAGTCCTTTGACTTATTCGCTGTTGTTGCCGCTGTTGCTGATAGATAAAGAAGCCAATGACTACAATAACTGCGAGCAGAATGAAAGCTGAAAACCCACCCATTTGGGTTAGTAGAAGATAGAAAATAAAGAGAACTGCACAAATACCAGGTCCGAAATGCCGACTGGGATATCGTCTATAATAAGGGTATGGCCTATGATAAGTTCGCGGTGGATGATGGATGAGCCGTTGTCCTCCTCTTCTAGTTCCCCCTACATAACCGACTTTTCTTGGACGTCTTCCAGACAAAACCATCTATTCCTCCAATTTTTAAAATAAGTGTCATACCTCTAGTTAGATGTCTGGTTTTCTCTCAAATTGAATCCATTTGTCTTCAGGTATCACAGACCAGCAATCTTGAACCGATACAACCCCTTTGAGTTTTTCATTATGCAATACAGGTACAATCGGCGCAGAATGATCCTGTAATATTCTTAATGCCTCTACTACGGATGTTTTTAATGTTACAGTGGGGATTGTGTACATTGCCTCAGTAACAGGAGTAGTTTTAGGATCTTTTTCTTCAGCTACAATTCGCGTAGCGATGTCATAGTCTGTAATAATTCCAAGGACTTTTTCTCCATCCACCACAACGAGATCAGGAATGTTTACGTTTTTCATCTTTATTGCTGCGTCAAGTACAGTGCTAGACGCTTCAATAGTGTCATACTCATCATCAATAGTGAGTGCTGCAACACGAACCATCTCTACATCCTCTTTTTCTTACTTGAGTTTCATAATAGACCTATTCTAATTATCATTAAGTGTTTCGATATTTTGTTGATATTGAGTATGGGAATGTCCAATGCTTCAGGTCTTAAATCCACTTTCTTGTTTATACTCTATACCTTAAGTTTTATCTTCTTCCTAGTTTAGTTAAAGTTTACTGTGTTTGGGAATCATGTGAGAGACATTGACATGAGTGACTGGCAAGACAAGTGGCAAGATGCTGAAAAAGCCGTACAAGCGGGAGATTTCACTAGAGCAATTAATTTATACCACGAACTTATTGAAGAAAACCCTACTGGAGAATTTTGGGCGAAATTAGCCTTCTGTTATAATGAAATGTCTAAAGCGAAGGAAGCGATTGAAGCAAGTCAAAAAGCTCTTGAACTTGATGAAAAAAATTGGTTAGCTTGGAGCCAACTGGGTTGGGCCCATAAGACAACAAAAAACTATTCAGAAGCTATAAGTGCTTTTACCCGTCTTATTGAGTTAGAGGCGGACTCTTGGGCATATTCTCAGCTTAGTTTCTGCCATAATGAGGAATCAAATTGGGATGAAGCATTAAAAACGGCTAAGAACGCGGTTGAATTAGATGAAACAAACATTTTTGGTTGGTGTCAGCTAGGTTGGGGCCATAAAAACAAAAAGGAGTATAAAGATGCTATAAGTCATTATGAAAATGCTCTAGAGTTGAATCCAGATAATGATTGGATTCTTGCGGAATGTAGTTTTTGTCTAAATGAATTGGATAATCATCTGCAAGCATTAAATTACGCAGTTCGTTCAATTGAATCCAACCCAGCTAATACATTTGCGATGGGTCAACGTCTTTATGCATTAAACCAATTAGAACGCTATAAAGAAGTTATAGCCTATGCGAGTGAGTTTGTGGTACGAAATCCAACTGAAATGGTATGGCGTCAGAAAGGATGGGCTGAAAAACAACTCAAAGACTATAAAGTAGCATCATTCTCCTTTAAGCAGGCTACAGAAATGGCTCCAGATGATTCATGGAATTGGACGCAATTTGCAGAGTGTAGCAATAGAATTGGACGAATAGAAGAGGCAGAAAAAGCAGCACAACGGGCTCTAGAATTAAGTCCTTCTTCTTCTATCGCTCAACAGGAATTACGAGTGGCGCTGTCCTCTAAAACACCTCGGTTAATTTCGTTTGATGGAATCTGAATTGTGCCAAGGATATAAAAAATGAATAAAGAGAGGTTCAAGAAAATGTCATCCCCAAAAAAGCGAAAATCTAGATATTTGATAAAAGTAATTCTTGCTGGAGATCCCGATTGTGGAAAAAGCGAATTACAGAAAAAACTTGGCTATGGATTTGAGGGGGAGAATTACGAGATTATCCTTGGTGTAGATTTCTCAGTAATAGAAGCCGATACTTCCAAAATGCAATTATGGCAAATAACTGCCCAGGATCGTTTTGATGGAGTTAGCAGAATTTATTATCGCGGATCTAGTGTGGTTGGACTCGTATATGACGTAACTCGACCTGAAACACTTAAAAATACCCCCTACTGGGCATCAAGAGTCAAAAATGCTGTTCCCAACTCACCTATACTTTTAATTGGGAATAAAATTGATTTAAATAGGAATTACTCCACTGATGATCTAAAAGAAGTAACAATAGAAATTTTAAAAGACTTTCCGCATATGAATAAATTCCGACAAGTCCTAGCGCAATTTCAAGGAGAAACAGGATTTTCACACCATAATGATATCCCAATAGTTGAGGTTTCTGCATTAAAGAAAATGAATATCCGTATCGTAATAGATATATTTGAAAAGTTAGCAATGCAATATATTGAATTGAGAAAATCCCGTCCAATTTGAACAAAGATAGAAGAGATATTTTGCTTGTGAGAAGTTTAAACTCATGAAGTATGAGTTTTTATCGTATTTATTTTAACAATAATTGTTGATACTTTTAGTCAAATAGATAAAGAAAGTTTCAAACTAGGCGAAAAGAAGTGATTAAATGGTAATAAATCACAAATACAACAGTGTAAGGGTTGTAGAGGAAGAATGTATCCGATTTGGCATAAATGAAGTTCCTGGGACTCTTTTTGTTGGTTTTGCAGGACCAGGTATGATCGGACCAATCGCTGTTGATCTTCTTTATCGTTTTCTTTCAATGAGAGAAATCGGTCGGATTCGATGTGCAGAAATGCCACCATTTGTATTGTTTGAGGATGGGCTAATGAAACATCCCAATCTTTTACTTGCCAGTGAAAACAACCGTTTTGCTGGAATCATGTTGGCACGTCCTCCTCCTGCTTCTGCCTATTACCCCCTAAGTGATTTCATCGTGAATTGGGCTGAAGAACATGCAATCAGTCAAATAATCACTCTTACTAGCTTTCAATCCTCAAAACCCTCAAAGAAAGTTCTTGTTGTTGCAGAAAAAGAGAATTATGCTCAAGTTTTACGTCATGGCGGGAAACCTCTTGATACGGGAATTGTTGAGGGTTTTCAAGCAGCCTTACTTGAAGCTAGTCTTCTTAGCTATAAGATTGATGCTAGTGTACTCGTAGCGGAAACCAAAGCCGATATGCCTGATCCTATGGCTGCTAAAAAGCTAGTTGATATGTTTGCATCTATAACTGGTGTTAAAATTCCCGCCGACGATGAAACCGCATTTATAGAAGAATATAAGGGAGCAGTAGAGATTATTTTAGGAGCCCCGAAAAAAATAGATTCTAAAACTAATTAAAGGTTTTTAATCGCTTGTATTCTTTCTCAAGTAGAGGAACAGAGGACTCTTTCAATAATTTAAGTTCATTATTTCCTGTCTTCAGATGAATATCCATGTCAAAATCCTGTAAGCCCCAACTTAGAATATCGGCTGTACGTGCCAAATCAGTTAAGTCCGCTTCTTTACGTTGAGGGAATTCTAATGTATCCAAGATTTTTTGGATTCCATCAATCTCAGACTGATAACAATCTATAAGTGGTTCAATAAAATCCACATAGAGGAGTTTATTTCTTTTTATTGCTTCGTTTGCATTTTTTAAGAATTTTAAAGAGATATTTTCGAGTTTTTTTATCTTTAGTTTCTCATCTGGGTCATTTACAACCTCTAAGAGTTCTTTCACTCGTTCCTGAATTATTATTTGTGGATTCTCGCCTTTGTTAAAAATTCCTTCCAGAACGCCTCGATATCTTCTAAGGTTTTCACTTTTTTCCAGATATTCTCGACACTTTGTCAAATCATCTTCGATTTTCGATATCAATCTTTTTCGTTCGTTCGTACCTCTCCAATAGGCCCTATTAAACTCTTCTCCGAATGTATCTGTCGCAACAGAACTCATTCGAAGGAATTTGACAATGCTCGTGTGGTAGAATGTTCTACTTAAATTTGCCAGTTTAGCAAGAAGCCCTTTTCTTGTTGGAGGAAAAGAATCTAAAAAAATAGCATTTAGTGCTACAACTGACTGTAAATTTTTAAGAGTGGCCTCAATGGGTTCAATGATTTTGTTTTTAAGCATTCTACTATTCGACAATACTCATCTCGCGTCCTTTTAGTCTACAGTCACATGTCCTTTTAGTCCACAAAAAATTTTTATCCTTACCCCTCTCTGTATGAAGTTAAAAGCAACCATCATTAATTCTCTATAATGAAATAAAAGGGGTTATTTCCATGTCAGAAAGGGAAAAAGTTATTGAAGAATGGATTAATGCCAAATTTGATGCTAAAATTGTTTTAGATTTAACCCGTAAGGGTGAATATCTTAACATTGGCTTTAGTGTGATCAATGGAAAGCAGTATTCTACCAAACTCGGTCCAGTTATGAGTGTTCAACTCGGTATAGGTGATGCGCGTGCGTTAAGTAAGGCATTAGAGAATATTCTCTCTGAGTTTGACAAACTAAAACCGCTGCCGGAACAAAAAGACGGTCCTTAATCCGAATAAGTTAAACTTATGTAAGAAACATCATCAATTAAAGAAATACTTCCTGGTTGGTACTTATCATTGGGTAGATTTGAAGAAATTCTTGAGTCAGGCAAGAGTCAGAATGAAATGTTAAAGGAAATCGCAGATTGGTTTATTTTAGAGTTCGGAAATATTCATTATGCTGCCATTTATATCAAAGAAGAGGCTAAATATGTTCTAGTCGCTCATGGTCTTAATGATCCACCTGTTCAATCTGAATTTCCTTTGGATGACTCTGTCTACGGAAATGCAATAAATGGGAAGTTAATACACATAGATGATGTCAAATCTAAACCTGGCGCTGATGGCATTTTTCCTAAAAGTCTTTCTACTTTAACTATCCCCCTTCTCCAGGGTGATGAAATGAAAGGAATTATCCACTTGGGTAGTGTATTTGTTAATGCATTTAAACAGACCGACCTTATGTTTTTTGGGCGTTGTGTCAATAAGATCGCCGGAATAATGTAATTAAACTCGTAGGCAGATTCGAGGTCGTGCTCCTCTTTTTCAATGACTCACTTATTTGCATCTAGAGCGATAAAATGTGTCAATATATCCCTTAATCAAATAATAACAAACAAGAATGGTTTGTGTCATACATGACCATTCTTATGATATTCTAAATTCCTCAATCTCAATGCTAATCGAAAACTGTATTAAGCAATTACAATGAAAGAAGTTGATTTTTATGCTCAAAAATTTCTTGTCGAGGGAAGATGTAAGCAGGGACGATTTAAGAAGGCATACCCAGAACCTGATATCCACCCCAAACTACAGAAATTATCTAAACATCGAATCATTGAATATAGCAGCAGATTACGTCAAATCTTGTTTTCAAAACTTCGAACTCACCGTATCCGAGCAGAAATTTAGAGTAGAATCGAATGAATATAGAAATATTATAGCTAAAACTGGAATAGGTAACAAGAAAAAAATCGTTATTGGCGCTCATTATGATGTGTGCGGGGATCAGCCTGGTGCAGATGATAATGCGTCAGGGGTGGCTGCCCTCCTTGAATTGGCACGAATACTCAAAATAAAGGAACAAGAATTATTCTATGAGATAGAGTTTGTTGCTTATACACTTGAAGAACCCCCCTTTTTCAGGACCAAACATATGGGTAGTTATCAGCATGCAAAATCCTTACGGGATAAGAAAGAAAAAATTGAAGCGATGTTTTGTTTTGAAATGTTGGGCTATTATTCGGAAGAGAAGTCTTCTCAACATTTTCCTATAGGATTAATGAAAGCTTTTTATCCCTCTACTGGAAATTTCATCGGTGGAGTGAGCAATTTTGGGTCACGCAGGATAGCTAAATTATTTAAAAAGGCAATGGAGAAAACTACTACTTTAACTTGTGAAACGTTAACAGGTCCAGCTCTAATACCAGGCGTAGATTTTTCTGATCATAGATCTTATTGGAAATTTGGTTACAAGGCAATAATGATAACGGATACGGCTTTTTATCGAAATCCTAACTACCATAGGGCAACAGACACAATAAATACATTGGATTTTGAAAAAATATCGCTGGTAGTGAAAGGTATGACAAATCTAATTTTAAGTGGGCTTATATGAAAAAACTGATTTCCAATTTTACATACCATTGCAGAACCAAGTCATAAGAAATGTACTAGTTTTAGGACTTTCAATAACTGTTATATTAACAAGTTGTTCTGTTTCTTCCAGTCTCCTAGAAAATTTAAACAAATCTCTAATAGGTGAGAGTAGTGTCAAGTGGGTCTAAGTCACCAGTTCCTACCGAAAAAAAAGAATTAGGTCATCTATACAAGGTTATCTTAATCGGTGATCCTGCAGTTGGAAAAACAACCTTACGAAAACGATTTATGGGAGAACCTTTTGACCCAGAGTATTTGATGACCATTGGCGCGGACTTCTCCATCTACTCCATTAGCTTAGAAACAGTTCCCGAACGCCCGACCATTACTTTTCAAATCTGGGATTTGGTTGGTACTCCCCATTACGGTACAGTCTTTTCTGCTTATTATAGAGGAGCGAATGGCGCCCTTATCATCTATGACGTAACTAGGCGAAATACATTTGATAATGTAAGGCTCTGGGTTAATGATTTTGTTAAGGGCAATGGACGCGGGGAGTTACCTTATTGTGTCATCGGTAATAAGACTGATTTACGACCTGAAATACCAGTAGCTATTCAAAAAGAAGAAGGCATGGACCTGAGCGAACAACTCGCAGAGGAAATAACAAAGAAGGATATCTCAATTGATTATCTTGAAACCAGTGCGAAAACTGGGCAAAATGTCGATCTAATGTTCCATTGCTTAGCCAAAAATATCTGGGATTGGCATCAGAAAATGAAAGAGACCAATAAAGGCAATAAGTAAGGTCATCCGTGAAAATTTAACGAATAAACTTTCATTTATGTCGGTAATATGCCTTAATACCAATAATGGTCAGGAAGAATGCGAAAAAAGGCAGACTAATCAACCCATTGTGTTTTGATTCAGGTAATTGTGTATGAGGGTTCGCTAATGGGGCAGAATCTCTTGCACCAGCAGAACCATCAATTTGATATTCTCCCGTACCAGAATAATCCGACCAGTAGTTGTTTATCCATTGGCTGTTGGAACCATCATCACAGGCTTGAATATGCCCATTATTATTGTTAAAAAAGTTATTAAAAGTGATAAAGATAGATAGACCTTCAATGTAACCTGTACTATTACTTATGTATATTCCATAACTCTGGTTTTCGATCAAAGTGTTTCCACTAATCACAAAGTGATAAGCGTTATAAGAATGATAAATACCAAATATAAGATAAATACCGAATATATTATATTTACAGATATTATTCGTAACCATAGCGGATTCACCACCAATGTGGATGCCATATTCATTCATTTCGCATGTATTGTTACAAAAGGTTGAGTTACTATAATTAATGCTGATACCTGCAAACTCATTTTCACCACAAGTATTGTTTGTAACTACTGATTTGTCGGAAAAATGGAGATTGATGCCGCTGCCAGAAGATTGGTACCCAATTCCATTTTGATTACAGATGTTTTTCTTAACTATTGCATTATCTGACCACGAGATCCCAATACCACCTCGATTATGCGTAATAACATTACTAATAATCGTAATAGATTTAGAATCACGAACCATGATACCAGACAAACCGTTTTGAATGCAGGTGTTATTTTCAATTGTGGATTTTCGAGATTTCTCGAGATAAACGCCATCCCTAAAGTTTTGGGAGCATATATTGTTCACGATTGTCGTGTTACTAGAATGACTAAGTGTAACACCGCTTTTATTATTATGATTACAGGTGTTATTGAGTAGTTGGCAATAACTAGAATAATGCAGAGTGATTCCGATACTAGAATTGGAACAATTTTGGTCTTGGACCAGAATATTCGTGCAATTTACCAGAATTAGTTGCCCATAAGAAGAAGTAAGAGTAATGTCATGTAAACTTTTAATAAATCCTAAGGGAAGTCCATTCACCCAATTATCCATAATAGAATGTGAAAGTAATCCTTCTATGTCCCCTTCCATAACAAGACCGTCCTTAGAAAAAAAATTATTCACTACTGACGAAGATTGTGAATTTCTAAGGTATATACCATACTCTCCATTCTGATTACAGAAGTTTTTCTCCGCTATTATATTCTTCGACTTCCAAAGACTAATGCCATAATAGCCATTTTGCCTACAGGTGTTGTTCACCACCCAAGAAGAATCAGAGTTCTCAACGGAGATACCGATAGTATTTTGCCTACAGGTGTTGTTCACCACCCAAGAAGAATCAGAATTCTTAAGATAGATGCCACTGTGACTATTCTGACAGTTATTGTCTATGATAGTAGCGGTTCCAGTTGCTACACCCTTAATATAAATCCCATAGACATGGCTAACATCTCCTGTAGAGATCCAACAATCCTGAATTATGAAATATTTTGTAGTATCATGTATGTAAATGCCATGAACGCCATTCGTTGTGATGTTCCATCCCCGTATTACGTAAGGATTAGATTTAGTTCCCAATCCACTAGCCTCGATAATTTCAAAGTCAGCATCAGAAGCAACTTCGATAGGGTCATAAGTTCCATAATTTAGGGAAGGAAAGATAGACACGTTAGAATTTGTGCCATTAAATCGTGGTTCAAAAATAACCGAAGCTTTTTCATCAATCGTTGAGGAGGTTGTCTCGTAAACAAGTAGTACTAACACATTGCTTAGAAATAAAATTAATAACCCATACTTTACTAACTCCTTACCTTTCATCATCTTTAACTAACTCCTTACCTGTTACTATCAAGAAGTATAGATCAGGTTACTGAAAAAGGTTATTCGGTATTTCAGAAGTTTAATATTTTTTTCGTTTTCTTCCTTTAACAGCTTTCTGTCCTATTCTTCAATTAACGCGACTCCAGCGGATGGCTTCTCGGTGTAATCGTTCCATTGTGCTTTTAACACCTGTTTGAAGGCGTTTCGTACGCTCCAGTGCCGCTTGGACGCACGTTAGATACGTTAAATGGAAGTGGCCATAGACACCCTTTTTGCTCCACACATAGAAGTGTTCCCCTCCAAAGAACTGCTTGAGATCTCT
>JAEOTF010000411.1 GCA_016840025.1 Candidatus Hodarchaeota archaeon | reverse complement strand
GTATATAGGACAGAATAGCACCTGTTATAGTACAGTCCTGAAAGAACTGGAAAAGAGAGATGTTACTATCACAGAAACCATAGAAGAGCTGTAAAACGAAATATTCATTCAAATTTCCTTAAACCTATTTCTCAAAAGCTAATAAATAACATCTATCTCCAAATTGTATGAGGAGCTGATCTAACTAAATTATAAGAAGGTAGAATAGAAATTAACTAGCTCAAATGGTGAACAAAATGAAAATACTTGCAATTTGTGTAGTCCACGTAAAGGTGACACTTACTCAATACTGAATTCAATCAATGAAAACTTCCCTGATATTGACTATGAGATCCTCTCGCTTAAGGACATGAATTTGAAGGATTGTTATGGTTGTTATACCTGTATCAATCGTGGTTCAGAGAAATGCCCTTTAAAAGATGATCGAGATCTGATTTTAGAGAAAATGAAGGATGTTGATGGTGTAGTTTTTGCGACACCAACGCACACAAGACATATTTCTGCATTAATGAAAAAATTCATTGATAAACTTGGTTATATTGCACATAGACCATATTTTTTTGATAAATATGCGATGTCAGTCGCGACGTGCAAAGGATTTGGGGCGGATTTAGCTAATGACTACATGAGTAGTAATATTAGTCAATATGGCTTTAATGTTGTTCCATCAGTTGAATTATATATTTCCACTAAATCTGAAGCAGAAACGCAGCATAATAAAGAAAAAATTGTTCAAGCATTTGAGAAATTAATCACAGCAATCCAGAAAGGCGAGAGATCAAAACCAGACTTTGGTCAGTTAGTTTATTTCCACATTTTCAAAGCAATTTCTGTGTTAAATAAGGAGGAAGGTATTGCAGATTTTGAGTATTATGAAGATAAAACGGACTATTATTATGATGTCAAAATCCCTTTCTATAAGAATAGGTTTGCGAAATGGATTGCTGGAAAAGAAATCAAGAAGATGATGGCGAATAAATAATTGATCTTACTTATGAGACAAAATCCAGGCAGCAATGTCTAAGATTAAAATAAATAGAAAGAGATAATAAATATATATCTACATATACTTAATTATTGTCTATCAATCACTGCTCTTAATTTTCCCGCCACTTGTTTTGTTTCTCGAAGTAGGTCTTATATGCCTTCAAGAGAAAATTGTTTTGTTAAAAGCACAATCACTTTTTGCCTACAAATTATTTTTATAAAAGGTGAAAAAAGGTAGAAGAAGAGGATTGGTGAAGTCCCAATGACTATCGAAATGCAATTATCTGGTCTTCTATTTCTATTTATAATAATTATACTCATTTTATGTGATTTACTTGGTCATGGGACAATTAGTGATTCGAATTCAGACGCTAAACTTCAAAAAATTAACGATGATCCCCAAAAATTTAAAATAAGCTTCGTCCTACTCATAGCAGAACATACTAGCATAATTCTCCTTGTTATAATGTTGTTTATTGCGTTTAGTCAATTTAACATACTATTGGGGGTTATTTGGGTTATTTTTCGAATAGCAGAAAGCTTAATTCAAATCTACGATAAAAAAAACTACTGGAGACTTCTCAACATAGCAAGAAAATACTTAGAGGCGAGTGGTGCTAAAAAAAATGAGTTGGTTGATTTAGGTCGTAGCATCCTAGAAACAAAAATTTCTGTTTTCTCATTTGCACAGATATTATTCTCCATTGGTACACTCGCGTACTCTCTCCTTTTTGTTACCTATGAAACTGTACCAATAATTATTGGATGGTTTGGAATTGTTGCCAGCATCATCTATGGTTTTGGAAACGGGATCAAACTTGTCAAAGCTAATTTTGAAGTCCTATGGAACGTCGGAGGTCTATTAATTTTTATCTTTGAACTTATCTTGGGAGGATGGCTATTATTTTTTTCATAGATCATCGTTAAAGGTTAAGATGATGAATGATTACGGAATACCTCCTAATTCCTTTGTAAAGATGATTAATAATAACTGTAAAGTTTTTAATCTTGAATAGGATGCTCAGGCAAATGTATTCATATCTTTAAGGTATTAGAATTCGTGCTATTAACCATTAATTAAGGATATGTAGAAATGGTACAAATTCCAGAAGATGTGATAGACTGGTTATTGGAGGCGAAAAATCCCTCGATACGATATCGTACGATGTTAGAATTACAGGATCTCCCGAATACTAATAACCAGGTTAAAGAGGCTAAGGAAGCTGTAATAGAGTATTCAATAGTGCAGAATATTTTGAAGAAGATGCAACCTGAAGGATATTGGGAGGTGAAAAAACGAGACGGTCGAATCATAGGAGCTGGGGTGGAATATGCTGATTGGAGCACTACTCATTTTGTGTTGAGTTATTTAGTGGAACTGGGGCTAACAAAGGACAATCCCTTAGTGAATAAGGCAGTAAATCGCTATTTATCGCTTCAACAACCAGATGGGGATTTCTGGAATCATTATTCGTGTCTATATGGGATAAATATACGAACCTTCGTAAAATTGGGATTTCAAGAGGATCCACGGTTATTAAAGACGATTGATTTACTAAAAACTATGATTCGAGAGGATCAAGGCTATTTGTGCGATACACATGAAGGAAAACGAAAAAAACGGCTAGTGAAAAGCTGTTATCGAGGATCAGTAAAAACTCTGTTTGCACTCAGTGAACTCCCACAACTATGGGATGAATCATACGCCAAACGCTTAGTCAACTACTTTCTCGATCGCTATGTGCTCTATAAACAAAAAAACCCACTGAATTTGTGACGAAGGAAACTGGAAGGACTATCTTTCCCTTTTCCTACCGGGCGGGGCTTCTCGAAACTTTGTATGCCCTTGCAAAAATGGGGTACGGTGAGGACCCACGAGTGCAAAACGCCTGGACTATTCTTCAGAACCATCGAACCTCAACTGGCCGTTATATTCTGGACTGGACGCCTGGTAGGACCACGAATCGGTATTTCTATCCAGGAAAAAAAATGACAGAAAATAAATGGGTCACATTCTATGCCTACCTATGTTTGAAGTACAAAGACGAGAGTGGGAAAAGTAACGGCTCCAAGTGAATATAGTAGCAAATCGCCATCCTTTTGATTAGATGGTACAAAGAATACCCATCTCCAATATTACGAAGAAAGAGGTGAATTCCTTTGTAACCAGCAATCTGACGGTTCTCTATATCGAAGGTATTTACTTTCTATTAGTTTTTCAATAGAACTAACTAAATTCCTGTTTCTAGTCTGCACATGGTTTCAAGAGTTATGGTTGCAGAAGAAAGGGGGAAAGAAACCAATAGATCAAAACCATTATTGTTACCTCTTACGTCTCCTCAACAAGTAAATGCCAAGAATACCAGTAAAAATGGCTAAAGTGGCAAAATCAGCGGTGGATTTAGTCTGCGTCGTGGTGGTTGTGGTTGGTGTCGTCGTGGTGGTTGTGGTTGGTGTCGTCGTGGTGGTTGTGGTTGGTGTCGTCGTGGTGGTTGTGGTTAGGACTGCTGTTACGGTAACAAGGACTGTATCACTGGTTGTACGATTCAATGAGTCGCTAACAGTACAAATGTAGGTATAAGAACCAATAGGGAGCCCATCAACACTTACACTGATTGCATCGCCACTCCAGTAATCACCATCAATTAACGTACCATCACGAGTGACATTAAAGCTGAAGGGATGATCATCCGTCGGCGACCAAACAATGTTATTACCTGTGGATCCAACATAGTAGGAAATATCAGGAGGATTGTCTATACTCGGTGCTTGGGTATCAATAGAAAGGGTATCGATCTCAGAGAAGAAGCCTACTGTGCCTGTAGAATCGATAGCAGCTACTCGCCAGTACCAATTTCCATCAGCGAGTGGGGAAGAGTGGCCATAAGAGCTAGCTGAAACATTTAGAGCTATCAGATTACTGGAGTCAAAACTTATTACGGTATCTAGCTGGAAGCTATAATTAAATGCTCCAGCGATATCATCCCAGTTAAAAAAGGGCGTGTTATCTGAAATAGGAGTACTCCCACCTAGTGGTGTGACCCCAGGTGATACCAGGATGTAATTGTAACTGATTGAAATAAGAGAAATCTCAGCGGTCCTGTTCCAATACAAAGTGCTATTATGTGCTAATTCTGCTTTCCATTTCAGTTGCCTTCCAGTATTCATAAAAGTGTGTGTAACATCAGGCGTCACTTCTTCCCACGAAAAGCCGTTATCAGGAGAGAGGAAGTACGTAACAGAAGTTCCAGGGGGAATAGTGGACACATCTGTTAGTATTACAGTACTAAATGCGGTATCTACAGGCGCTGTGAATATGGTTGACGATTGAGCGATTGTTAGAGGCTCGACCATTCGGTATTTGGTTGCACTGACGCGAGCGACTCGTAAACTGGATAGACAAGCCATGTAAGCATATTCACCTTCAACAGACACCCCAACTTCAGAATCAGGTTGGTAATAGAAACGATCTACTTCTGAAGGATTTAACGGATCGGAGATATTTATGATAGCCATCCCATAGTCCCTTTGCGCTACATATGCAAAATCACCTTCTACATAAACACCAAGAGAGAAACTTGGTAGAGTTACACTACTTACTACTACTGGATTTTTGGGGTTCTGAATATCGACAATCTGTAGACCATCATCAGAGCCAGCAACATAGGCGTAATTTCCTTCAATACAAACATCATAGGAGCTATCACTTACATTTACTGCGCCTAAGAAGGAAGGAATCTTGGGATTAGTAATATTAATGATTTGCAAACTGTTAGAAGAACTATAACACACAACGGCTATGTCTCCCTCAACGTCAATACCAGATGCTGTTCCTAGAAAGCTATATGAGCCTATTAGTGAGGGACTCAACACGTCTGTTATGTCAATGACCTTTAAACCACCGTACGCTGCAATAAAGGCGTTGTTGCCAGAAATAAAAACGTCATAAGCGCGAATACTGGAGTTAAAGTAACTAATTATGTGCGGGTTCTTCGGATCAGTTATATTGGCAATTTGTAAACTTCCAGATAACGTATCCTCAGCAATGAAAGCAAAATCCCCCGATACGAACACTGCTTCACCTTCACCTGGAGTAGTGCAGTTACCAAGAATGTGTGGATTTTCAGGATCAGTGATATTGATAACCTGGAATTTACCATACCCTACTACATACGCTAGGTCACCTGTAGTGAAAATACCTCTTGCAGATGTAGGTCCTGAAGTATCTGTAGATCCCACGAATCTAGGATAAATGGGTTCACTCTGAGCAATAATATGTAAACCTCGATTATTGTCAGCAACGTAGGCATAATTCCCTTCAACATAGATATCATAAGAGCTCCCAGGCGTATTGTAAGAATCAGCTAGTATGGGATCCGTAACATCACTGATATCTATTATTACCATTCCATTACCTTCATCAGCTATATATGCATGATTACCAAAAACAAATACCCCATGTGAAAAGCCAGCAGTGTTATATGTACCACTAAGGGTTGGATTCGAAGGATCGGTTATGTTTATAATCTGAAGCCCATAATCGGAGTCAGCAAGAAACGCATGATTCCCATCCACAATAATATCACGAGCATACCCTAATGTATCATAATCTCCATGATATGTCGGGTTCTCAAGATCACTAATGTCTAAAACTACTAAGCCATCCACTCCATAAGCAACAAATGCATAATCACCTTCAATATAAACCCCTTCAGCAGCACTGGATGTATCATAGAATCCTACCACTGATAAATCGCCAACATCCGTAATATTGAGGATCTGTAACCCTCCATATGAATCCGCAACAAACGCATAATTTCCATCCACAAAAACATCTCTAGGATTCCCCGGGGTGTTATAGAAATCAATAACTGTAAGGGTGGAAGGATTGGTTGAATTTATTACCCACAATCCATTATTCTGATCCGCAACAAGAACATAATCTCCTGTAACAAAAACATCTTCAGCAACCATTGATGTATTATAGAACCCGATTATGGTAGGTGTTGTAGGATCACTAATATTAAATATTTGTAACCCATTTGCCCCATCTGCCACGTAGGCGAGATCACCCGCAATTGCTACACTCCGAGAATTTCCCTCGGTATCAAAAGATCCAGCAAGTTCGAGAGTCTTACGAGGGCTAGATATCGCTCCACTTCCCCATCCAGTGACTGTGGTGTTACCAGCATCCATATAGGTTGTATCATCAAATGTTTCTTGATAAATTCCCAGTTCAGCCTCAACAGGTGAAAATGGGGGCGAAAATTGAATTATTATGACTAATGTAACGACTGTTAAAGCCGATAAGTATTTTCCCTTTTGGAAATTAACCCAATTTGATTTTTTCATCGTCTATCCTTTCCTTGATCATGTTTCGTGTGCGTAATAGATTTTTTCATTATAATATCAAAACAACGGGAGTATAAGTTGATAAAAATCTCACTAATGTCATTTAAAATCTTAATAATTGCTATTACTCAAGTCATTTAAAAAGGATAATTTTCTTACTTAACAGAGTATGAGTCAGGGAAGTGATTAGAGATTTTTAATGTTGAAATCTTAGCGAAATGCTTGGGGCTCATGCTATGCAAAGTAGTAGTAATATAACAAAATGTTATTCAAACGTTGGTTAGGTTCTGAAAAGTATATAAAACGGTAAGTATATCCAACCTGTAATGTAAAGAGAAAATACTCACAAATTGTCCTTATAGAAGGAAAAAAGGAAGAAGCTATGAAATACTACGAGTAACAATTTTTATGCTTCTCGAGGAAAAATAAAGCATTATACTTTTAATTCAGCTCTAACTTCATAATGCTGAGAGTGTGCGTCAAACCGAGAAAGCAACGCTCTTGCTTTAGGAGGAACTACTGCTAACTCATAGTCTTCTCCTGCAAAAGCGCGAACGGCTTCTAACGAATCGAACCGCATAATAGTAATGAATTCTACCTCATCACCAATATTACGACGAAAGAGGTGAATTCCTTTATAACCAGAAATCTGACGGTTCTCTATACCGAAGAAAATTTCGCTCTTGAGAAGTGACTCATAAGCTTCCGCGTTCTCAAGCGTTGTCCAACCATGCCAAATTCGACCAATCATCTTTAAATCCTCTATTATCAATCCTAGCACATTCAAAGATGAAATATGATAAGAAAATCATTCAATCTTTGCTAATATCCCATCAAAATGTTTATCATAACTAGCGATATATGATAGACCAAGTTTCTTACAAGCTACAAGAGAAGATAAATCGGTAAAACTCATGTGTTTATTTTGGTATTTTTGCGCTAATTTAACGGTGTCTAAACAATCAGTTAATGTTATCTCATAGATACGAGTAAAAGGTTTCAGTTCAGGTTTCTGTCCTAAGACAGTTTCTACTGCAGTTATAGCTTCCTGTTGTTTCTTAGTCTTTCGTTCTAGAAATGTATAAAGCTCATCCACAATAAAAATGGTTGTCCATGCTTTTCCATACATTCCCTTTTGTATATCTCGCACGATCCCCTGACTACGCGTTGCTTTCACATCATCGTTATGGAAATAGCCGATCCATACCCCTGTATCAATTAGAATCCCCATCAGAATTAGTCTCCATATACTATCTTATCGATCTCTGAAGGATCTGTTTTGATTCCTGTTGAAAAGCGGACTTTGTCATAAGCTTGGATTTCTTGGTCAGTTAGTATAATCGGGGTGTCTAATAATAGATTTTTGATAGTTTCTAAGTTATTAATCCCCCATTCGGCTAATAATTCTAAAATTTGTTGTTGAGTAACTTTTTGTCCCGTTTCCAAAAAGAGTTGAGCTTGTAACCGATCTATTTTTTGTTTCGTAAAATCTTCTACTTTTACTGAAGTAGTCATTTTCTTCATTATAATAGTATATATTTCTGCTTTTAATACTTTTCTACTTTTAGAATTTTAATCAAATTGAATTGTATGCGATCGCTTTTGGTCTAAGTGCTCTGTAAATATAGATATAAACAGATAATATGGATGGATAAGAACATCCAAAATAAGGAAGGATACCCAAATGAAAGCGATTGTATCCACAAAATATATTATAGCGATTAAATTCTAAGGTGAAAAAAATGGAAAATAAGGGTAAAATGAAAGCAGTTGTATGCACAAAATACGGCCCACCGGAAGTTCTTCAGCTCCAAGAGGTAGAAAAACCCATTCCCAAGGACAATGAAGTACTGATAAGAAATTTTGCAACAACAGTAACTTTATACGACTGTTGG
>JAEOTF010000410.1 GCA_016840025.1 Candidatus Hodarchaeota archaeon | reverse complement strand
GGTCCTGGGCGAACGGGGTTGCCTTGGAAACCTAATAGATGGTTTGAATGAATGCTTTCTTAGGGATAAAGCGAAATCAAAGCTGCATCATTAAAGAAAAAAAGTTCGCTTTTTTTGATGTAGCTACTTAAACACGTATGTGTAGCAAACTCAAAATGCTTTGATAGATAAAATGAATACTGATCTATGGGTTTACATCATAGTCTTTGTAGGCGTCTTTATTGTTGTGTCGGTCGTTTTGGTGAGGAGGGAGAACAAGAGAGATAAAGATCTATCTGATAGAGACTACGAAGAGATTAGGGCGGAGGTATTTGAAGCTGAAAAGGAAATACAGCAGTCAAGACTAGAAAGCCAAATAGCGAGAGAGGCACAAAAGGAAGCTGAGGAACTTCAACGTAAAGCATTTGAAGAATTGGAGAAGGTTAAAACCAAGGTTCACTTCAAAAAAAGACACGAGAAACCGGAGTGAAATACCTATTCTTGAATAGATCTGTTTTTAGACTCTCCAATGGAAAGCCATCGGAACCTAATACCAACATCTCATATAGATGAAAATCTAAATAATGCAGTCTATTTAAAAACCCTATGAATATCCTACGAGCTGAAGCTGTTTCCACATATGACCGAATAATCTTTAACATTAGCAAATTTTTTCTGGCAGGAGGAGAGAAAGATGAAGACATTAATGGATACTGGCCCTAATAATACCTGTTTTATTTTTGGCTTCTTAATTATACTACTCGTTTGCATTCCAATCCAAGGGCACGCACGGGATCAACAGGTAAACTGGGTTCCTGGTCCTGCGATTGTTGATCTGGGCGAGGATTTAGCCCAGATGAATCTTGGTGAGGAGTTTGTATTTGGCAATCCTGAAGCCACAAGATTAGTGATGGAAAGAATTGGCAATCCCACATCTGGTAATGAAATCGGATTAATTATACCCAAAAACGACGACCAAAATTATTTCATTGTGTTCGAATATTTCCCAATCGGGTATGTAAAAGATGACGAAAAGGAAAGTATAGATGCGGATGCGATTTTAGAAAGCATCAAAAAGGGAACGGAACACGCG
Source organism: Candidatus Hodarchaeota archaeon (assembly GCA_016840025.1). The sequence goes on along the minus strand of JAEOTF010000410.1, from coordinate 2,640 downwards.
AATAAAATTCGACAAGAGAAAGGGTTTGCGCCATTAAATGTTGTAGGTTGGTATGAAGAACCTCATTATGACATCAATTCACATAATTTGGTCTGGGCCATAATAGGTGAATCACGAGGAGAGCAGATGGTTAATTACGATGTGAGGCTCTTAGGACGCCACGGCTATATATCAGCTGTTCTAGTTACTGACCCTGCAACACTCCAATTTGATAAGCGCCAGGTAGAGAAGACCATAGCAAACCTATCGTACAAAAAAGGCAAGACTTATGCCGAGTATGTAAAAGGAGATAGGGTTGCTAAAATTGGTTTAACTGCACTCGTTGCAGGTGGCGCGGCTACGGTCGCTGCTAAAACGGGGCTTCTGAAAATGTTGGCTAAATCATGGAAGCTAGTATTCGCAGGTATTGCAGCATTTTTTGCTACTCTAGGCAAGACACTTAAGTCTATATTCAGAAGAAGAAGGAGCTCTGAAATATTTTAAATACTTGATTTGCAGGGATTGAGTAGGGGAGAATCTTAATTCTTTCGGTTGTACAAAATTAGATTTGCTAACATCGAAATGTGCCCGTTGATATGAGAGAAATTATTTCCGTCTTATTTCCCGTTTTAGCTGCCTTGTACCTTCTTGACTGCGTAAAATATATCTCTCAGTATCATCTGCTATTTGTGAGCAACCTAGGAATTAAGTTCAATCTTAAGAGGGCTGGATTTCATTTTGTCGGTTTATCACCCCTTAGCAGCTTAGTTATTGCTGACAATTTTCGTACTTGCTTCACTGGCAACGGATTATATTTCTTAGAGACAGGAGATAGATACGAAATCGAGCTCTACAATGCCGAGGACTTTTCATTCGTATCATATAAAGATATAGCTAAAATTGAGGCGGACGGAGAAACTGTTAGGGTAAATGGCAAATCTATTATAAAAACACCATCTCGGGCAGCCGCTCGAAATTTCGTTAGCCTTCTTAACGAACTAAAAGATCTAGACTCTTCAAAGCGTTTTGCAAGAATAAAATCCTACTTATCAGAAGCTTTTGATCTTCAGGGCCCGGCTAGACTGAAATCGTCCCATTCGAAACTTTTGTTTTACCTGAGGATTCTATGCGGTTTTCTGTTCATCAATACGTTTGTCATGCTACCACTAGTTCTGTATTCAAAGTTATATTTATATGTGAACATACACGTTGTAGCCATGTACATAAGTTTCAGTTATTTGCTAATCTTCAGCCTTACTTATTTGGGGCACAAGAGAATATACAGAACTGAAAAACTTCAAAGAATATATACGCTTTTGTCCTTAATATTCTTACCAGTCACTGCGATGCACGTAGTAGGCTGTCTTACGAGAGATATGTATTCACGTTTTCATTATCTTACAGTAGCATGCGCGTTAATGCCTTCTGTCACTTTTGGGAAATTGGTTAGAAGGGAACTATTTAGAATTGACTATCTGGTAAGTCAGATAAAGAATTCTGACTGGATCAAGTTCTGGGATCTTGAGAGAAGCCATTTAAGGAGTCTGGTCAGGAAAGCAGGGCTATCTATTGAAGAGCTCCTTTCTGCCCCCGAAAAATGCGATGAGCTGGCTACTAGTTACTGTCCATTTTGTCTGTGCGAATATACAAAAGACTTGAATGAATGTCACGACTGCGGAGTAAAATTGAACAAATTTTGAAGGTATTAGATAACAATTAAAGGGGTATTGATGATAGCTCAGCCTGGAAAGGCTACCTTTACTATAAATTGAAAAAGCTAGGATGAAATCTCTCGCTCACAACGAGACGGAAGTGACGGCAGAATATTGAGGCTTTATCATGTTAAGCAAACTGTTCTCGTCACTAAGAAACAAAAATCGTCATTGGCTGGAAAGCTCTGAAGTAAAGAGAGTTTTCAATGAAAAAACCGGTCTCTTTCATTATGTCCGGCATGATCGTTCCATTTGCAAAAAAGATAAAAAGATAGGAAAAATGCGAAGCTATTATACAATCGACGTTGAGTCTTATATAAGTTACGAAGATGCGAAAAGTAGATCGATGTCTTTTCACTTTGATTTGGCAGAGAAAGACTCTTCAATGGAAGTGAAGTGCGTTAAATATACTCATTACAATTTCGGGATTGAAAACAATATACAAACAGGGATGTGGGTCAGGGTGTTTTCAGATGGTAGTTGTTTTACAGAAATTTCAAGTGGCCGTTCTAAAATAAAATCGTTGAAACTCAATCCAAAGGTACGAATTCTAGCCCCAAGAATACCAATCTAACCCCGTCTAAACCCATAGCTTGTTCAGCAGAGAGGAGATAGGCAATGACCACTGACCACAAAGGTGATTGCTCAAAGGAAAAGTTAAAAATGGGAGTCAACAATGAAAAGGGTACATTAATTGTTCCTGACAAGATTCAGCATGTAATTGGATCAAGCCGTAGCAGGAGAGTAGAGTCCGAAAATATCAAATCTGCCAACATAATAAAGGCGTTGTGTGACAGAGATGATTATCATCAATATTTCTATTTTGAATCTCCGGATGAGGTCGAGATTGTCTCGATTGTTGATTATGAGGAGTAGCAGAGCACAGAACGAAAAAGCGGAATACCAGTTCTGAACGATAGGAGACAGAGAAGAGAAAGCATAGGACTCC
>JAEOTF010000409.1 GCA_016840025.1 Candidatus Hodarchaeota archaeon | reverse complement strand
TCCTGAAATAGTTATAAATAAAAGTAAACCAACATATGATGAAGTTATTGATGCTTTTAATAAAGCAGGTATTATTATAAATTTTAGCAGTGGAACAAGTGGAAAACATACATTTATACCGAGAGATCAAAGAACCTTTTACACATCTGAATATCTAGGAGCAAAATCTCTTCTTACAATGATTTATCCTTTATGGGAATATGACGCATATGGTTATCTATTAATGCCAAACCCTAAAAAAACAAATATTTATGCGGGAAAAGCATTAGAGATTTATTTTGATACCGCGAAAGATTTAAGCGTAGCTATTGATAGAGAAGTTACAACTGAATTAATACGATTAACAATGGGTGGAAAAGGGTTAAAAGGAAAAATTGCACAATTACTTGCTAAGAGATCCTCGGTTAAGATGGTAGATGATATAATAAAATGGCTTGAAGATCGGGAAAAAAACAAAGATAAATTTACAATGGTTGGAGCTCCATATATCTTATTTGCTGTGATGAACAAATTAAAAAGAGAAGGTAAAAATTTTGATTTTGGTGAAAGAGCAGGAATTGCTACAGGTGGTGGATGGAAGATTCAAGAACATAATAGAATTCCGTTTAATGATTTTCAGAAAGAGGTGGAGGACTTATTAGGGATTCCAAGTAAGTATTGTTTAGATGTGTATGGGATGGTTGAAGGAAATGGTTGGATGGTTCACTGTCCAGAGGGGCATTATTTACATTCTCCTTATTCATATTATCAACCTTTAGTTTTAGATGAAGAATTTAATCAAGTTGGTTATGGTGAGATTGGACGTTTTGCATTTCTTGATTCAGCGGCTTTGAGCTATCCTGGATTTATTGTTACTGGGGATCAAGTAAAAATATTAGAACATTGTCCAGTATGTGATCGTCCTGGACCAGTTCTTGATCCTGAAGTAAAAAGAGTGAAAGGTGAGGAGATACGAGGATGTGCTGAAGAAGTTAGAAGAATGTTATCTTCAGATATTGGAAAGTGAAAGTAATGGTTAGCTTAAGAGAAATTAAGGAGAGAGAATATCTTCCAAAAAAAAATTTGAGACGGTTATTAATTTTAGGCTCACTGATTCTTATTAAAATGTTGATTACGAATTTAAGTGTTATTAGGAAATTAAGTCAGATTCCATCATCAGATAAACAATACGTTAGACCACCTAGAAGATATGATCTTCCAAAATATGATAAAAATATGAAATATTGCAATTCAAAAGAAAAATATCTTCGACCCACTTTATATTGTAACTCACTTGCTCCAGAAGTTATTGTATTAGCTCATAAACTTGGGGCATATAAAAAATCAGATAAAGAATTTGCTTTAGCAGCTTTTGAATTTACAAAAAGAAAAATTACATTAGAAATGTTGCCTCTTGATGGAGTTGAAAATACGATAACAAGAGGGACAGGTACTTGTTTACATGAAATAACAATTTTTGTAGCTTTATGTAGAGCTGCAGGTATTAAGGCGAGATATAAATTATATTCATTAACCATGATTCAAGCTTGGGAGGATACTATGATAGTTGATCCTATGGTAAAAAAATTCCAGGATGCTATGGGTTATTTTATGATACATGGGGAGGGGGAAGTTTTTCTTGATGGTAAATGGATAGTATGTGATGTTGGACCTACTCCGGAAAGACAAGCTGCTTCAAAAATTCCTATATCTCGATTTGGAGAAGATTCAATAGGAATGTGGCTTGATGCAATTCCGGGTACTATACTGATTACAGAATCCCTTCCATATGGGCTTAATATAATGATGCGTTTTGTTCAAAAAATGGCACCTATGACTATTGATAAGGTAAATAAGAGTATTCTTGATCAAATAAATCATGGAAAAATAATATTGGAAGAGAAAGGTGAAAAAAAATACGATAGTGAGATAAGAAAATCATTTAAACCTAAATTTCCAGAACCTGTGCTAAAAAAGAAAAAATCAATAATATTTAAAAATTGAGAAAAATGACTGAAAATAGAAATGATTTAGTAAAATATCCAAATCCGGATCCTGTTTTAATAGAGAAACCTTCTATAAAGAAATATATTAAATATCTATCTTTTTTTGGACCGGGGGCTATAGTTGCTTCTCTAACAATTGGTCAAGGTCAATTGATTATAGGACCTCAAATAGGTGCTTGGGCGGGATTTGCTTTACTATGGTTGATTTCTTTGAGTATTGGATCATACATTATTGCCTATATTAGCTGTAGATTTACCATGCTTTCTGGAATTAATGTTATGGATTTATTTGCGATTAAAACAAAAAAAGGATGGTTTAACTGGTTAATTATAACTATCATGTTAATATTCATCCCAATTTTTACTGCTTCAATTATTACGACTCTTGGTCAGGCTATTCAATGGATAGTTGGGGTTGGTCATTACTTAATTTGGGGGGTTTCTTTTTGTTTACTTGCAGGAATTCTAGTGCTTCTTGGTAGATATAAAATATTAGAATACACTCAGGCTTTTTTTGTAGGACTTCTTGCAATAGGGGCATTATTTTCAATATTTTATATTAAACCTGATTTATTAGAAATTCTCCCAAATTTTTTATTAATAGGACAGAATGTACCAAATACTTATCCTCAGTGGGTTGATCAAGTTGAAGGATTCTCAAAAACACC
>JAEOTF010000408.1 GCA_016840025.1 Candidatus Hodarchaeota archaeon | reverse complement strand
GCTTTGAAGTATTTGATTTGGACTACTGGGTCCAGAGATGCATAAAGATGGGTTTTAAAATCGTTAGTAAAGATGATAGATGCTTTTTTATTCATCCCAAGTCTTTTGGAGGTATTCTGGTCGAATTCATTAACTTTAAGGATGATGATTCCATGGGGAAAACTTCATTCTTTTAAAACAGCCAATATATTGTATGAATTAGTAAGAATCTTGACTATAGGCCAAATGACTGAAAGTCTCATGAGATAGTGCAGATACTTTGTAATATCATTTTTTAACTATTATACCACTAATGATCGTTACTTCATCGGTTACACTATCATCTAGCATACCAACCTCACACTATCATTAAGCTTGTTCCTACAGTTGTTTACTCTACTAAACTATTTTTCTGTTTCAATGAGGTTAGCTCGAACAATTTCTACTCAGCATTTCATAACGTTTTACAAGTGTATTGAGAGCTGTTACTGCTCTCTCCGGTGATGGATAAACAGGAATACCCATCTTATGCATCTTTGTCTTTTCTTCTTCCTCAACTTCTCCTCCAGCTATGTAACAGACTAATACTGGTTTTTCAGTTATTTTTAATACACTCTTAACTGCTTCAGCAGCTTGAGGGATAGGATCTCCAAATATAGGAATGAATGCATTAAAATTATCTTTGTTATTGAGATTTTCTTCAATCACTAGTTGAAACCTCTCTGCTGTGGTAATAGTTAAGTCGAAGGGATTATCAAATATGCAATAAGCTGGTAAAAGACGACGTAAACGTTTCTCTGTACGTTCTAATAGTTGGGGAATTTTTAATCCCAGTTTTTCACATAGATCAGCAGCCAAGATGCCGGCTCCTCCTGATGATGTGATGATTAGAACTCTTCGTCCCTTAGGTAGAGGTAAGAATGCTAATGCCTTCGAAAAGTCATAAAGTTCTTCTATAGTGTGAGCTCTTATGATTCCTGACTGTCTAAAGGCTGCTTCGAAGATTTCGTCTTTTCCAGCCATGGATTTGGTATGTGAAAGGGCTGCCCTTTTACCTGCTTCTGTTTTACCTCCCTTTAAAACAACGATGGGTTTCTTCTTCGTAACTTCTGAAGCAACTTCTAAAAATTTTCTTCCATCAGTGATACCTTCAAGATACATTGCAATCACTTTAGTGTTAGGATCTTCTGCGAAGTAAGGTAACAGATCGATTTCATCGATGTCAACTTTGTTTCCAAGTGCTATTGATTTACTTATACCAATACCTTCCTTTTCAGCCCAAAACTCAATAGCACCTTTAACAGTTCCACTCTGAGCAATTATTCCTATGGGTCCCCCTTTCTTGATAACTCCCCACATTGAGATACCTATGCGAGGATTCTGTATACCTATACAATTTGGCCCAACTAATCGAATTCCTGTTTTACGTACGATCTGTATTACCTTCTTCTCGAGTTCTTCACCATCTTTTCCTGTTTCACGAAAACCACCTGAAATGACAATCACCGATTTTATCTCTTTACGATGGCATTCTCTAAGTATTTTAGGAACAATTATCGATGGAACAACAATTACAGCTAATTCAATTTGATCAGGGACATCTTGGAGAGATGGATAGGTTTTGAGGCCAAGAATATTTTTGACTTTTGGATTAATAGGAAAGATCTTCCCTTTAAAATCCGCTTTCAATAAGTTATTCAGAATAATATTACTTACTTTTTTTTGATCTCTTGAGGCTCCTATAATTGCAATTGATTGAGGTTCAAAAATCGATTTAATCGCTTCATAGCCCATAATACAGAATTCTCTTCGATAGGTTCTTAATGAAGGTTGTGGTGAAATATTTTTTCTGTATATCATACCCTATGAACTAGCAAAAATTTAATTTAAAACCTTGAACTAAGAATTTGAAAGTGTAAAATAATGGGGAAACTACTCTGGCGTCCTTCTAATAATCAAGTAAAATCAGCTAATATTACTAAATTTATCAATTTTGTGAATAAAGGATATGATCTTGAAATTGACTCTTATTTCCCGTTATATAATTGGTCAATTGAACATATACCCGATTTCTGGGAATCTCTATGGAATTTTTCAGAGGTAAAAACTTCACAGAGATATGATATAGTTATAGATAATCTTAACAAGTTTCCGGGTGCAAAATGGTTCGTTGGTGCAAGATTAAATTTCGCAGAAAATTTACTTAGATATAAAGACAACAAAGTGGCCTTTATATTCAGAGGCGAATGTAAAAAATCTGCTAGTATGACTTATTTGGAGCTCTACAATCATGTAGCCCGTCTTGCTAAATCACTGCGTGATATTGGTGTTGTTCCAGGAGACCGAGTAAGTGCTTATATGCCCAATATTATAGAGACGATTATCGCCATGCTCGCTTCAACTAGTATCGGCGCCATATGGGCTTCTTGTGGCTCAGAGCTTAGAGCACAAGCATTACTGGATCGTCTTGGTCAAATTGAGCCTAAAGTGCTCTTTACAACTGATGGGTATTGGTATAAAGGGAAGTTTTTTAACATATTACCCAATGCTCGGAAATTAGCTGAAGAAATATCCTCTTTAGAAAAAGTTATTGTTGTTCCCTATTCTATGGAAAAAGATGATATCAGACATATTTCAAAATTTGTTTATATAAATGACTTTCTGACTTCAGAAAAACAACCAGAAATTAGATTTGAACAATTGTCATTTGAACATCCCGTTTATATCATGTTCTCCTCTGGGACAACAGGTAAGCCAAAGTGTATCGTTCAAGGACCAGGAGTGCTCATCAATCATTTAAAAGAATTAATTCTTCATACAGATTTAAAGCGCGAAGACAGAAGTACGTATATAACCTCTCCTAGTTGGATGATGTGGCATTGGCTGGTGAGTTCTTTAGCTGTTGGAGCTACTATTGTGTTATACGACGGAAATCCAGTTTATCCTAATCCATATACCTTATGGAAATTTATACAGGATGAAAAAATAACTATTTTCGGTTGCAGTGCAAGTTATATTAATTATCTTCGAAATCAGGGAGTTACACCTGGGAAAAAATATGATTTATCATCTTTGCGAGAAATTTCTCAAACTGGTTCGCCTCTTTCTGCTGAGGGATTTGAATGGATTTACCGAGAAATTAAGGATGATTTACACTTCAACTCTATTTCAGGAGG
>JAEOTF010000407.1 GCA_016840025.1 Candidatus Hodarchaeota archaeon | reverse complement strand
CAAGAGTAAAGATAGTACCAAACCCAATTCGCTGAGATATAAAGGGATAAAAAAGATATAAACCGCTATGGGTCAAACAATCTATTCCAAGGTGTAGGGAGAAGCCAAGAATTCCATATAATAACGTTCGAACGTTAAATTCAGTATAAATCTCCTGAAGAGGTTTCTCTAGTTGTTTTATGAAGTTGAATCGGGCAAAATAATGTGTGGAAAGAAGCAACGTAGTTACTACAATTGGAGCTGCAATGAATGTATGAAATAGACCCCGATGTTGGAAGATATAAAGTTGGGGGATTAATATGGGGAACCAAGAGACTAGAACGTCAGTATCGGGCGCTATTCCTCCTATTATAAAAGCTTGTCTTGTATTTTCATCTTTACTAAACTGAAAGGCAATAGCAATACTGATGACTATATGAGTGAATATATCCACGCTGTTTAACCCTACCAATCCACGATCTCATAATCCTCGGCTTTATGGGAGATTCTCCGAAGACGCCAATGTACTCGTTGAATAAGAAGAACTATGAGAAGCACAATGAGAAACAAAATTACCCATTGAGTTGGCCATTTAGAGGAGAATCGTAGGATAGAATAAGGAAGAAACAATGTTGACATGATAACACAGATAGTGAGAAGGAGAGTTCCGTGCTTCTTCCACACGAAAAACTCATGTGGTCTATCAATGTCATAAGAAGCGAGAAGAAACATTATGGTAGCTAAAAAGGCTACTAAAAAGGCAAAAGTAAAACCCAGTAAAAGAAATTCAAAGTATGTGGGTAGATACTCCTCTAGAATTGATAATATATTGATGTCTTCCAAAAAGGAATAATAAAAAACTTCTGTGTCATCTATCAGAATCTGATTATTACGAATCTCAGGATATCCTGGGGTAGCTTCAATTACCAAGAGAGCGCCTGCCACAAATAGACCAGCTAAAATTGTCGCAGTTGTCATCAAATGACCTAGATTGTTCAGTTCCTTTTCCTTGTTAAATTTTAGCGTACGTTTTTCATCAGAAACCAAATTAAACCCCTCAATACTAAAGGACCCTTATGCATAAATAATTTGCGAACTATGATAGGAACTGGTCTTATAATATTAGAACTGTAGACGATAGTAGGAAAATAGCGGAATAATATGTAGACATGGTTTTTAAGACGCCCTTCGTAATTTTATGGTGAAATTCACGAACACCAATGGTTGAATCAGATATCAAGAAGAGAAGGGCTCCTATTACAACGATAATAAATGTAGCTTCCTCCGAAGTGATCCACAGTAGGACTGTAGAAATGAACATTGCACTTAAAAACACACAATACACTAGCACTGGAATTTTAAACTCTAGTAGTCCAACATCAGACGATTCTAGATAACGAATAAATAGAATTACATATGCAGCTGTTCCAAGGGCGACTAAACTGGTCAATATTAATATATCCAGATTTGGTGAGTCGATCCTCAAAGCTTGTCCGATAAAAGCAGCGCTAAAGAGAATTTGCGCTATTAGAAAGAGTGGTAGACCCGTGGTAATGCCTTTTTCCATACCAATGTCTCCAGCTAAGCAGAAAAGAAAAGCGCCAACTAAAATAATATAAAACAGTGAGTTGTCGGGTCGCATTACAAACACAAAGAGAGCAGCAAGAGCAGCAGGGATTCCTTTAAAGTAGGTACTGATGTTGGTTAAACGCTGTATCATGTCGTTCTCAATGGTATACTCATTCACTTTAACGCTTTTAACAACAATAAAAACGACAGCAGTAATTATAAAAACTACTGAATAAGCGAAAATTAACATATTCGGATATGAAGACACTATATATTTAAAATTTTGTTTGTTATTAGACTTTGATTGAATTTATTTCTCCTTAAAGGTTCATTAAGCACAATGAGGAATCACTAAAGAAACTAAGAAAACTGTCCACCTATAACACGTCACGTTCATTATTAAGAAGAAAATAGTTAGAAATTTGCTATATAAATTTAAAATTATAGGGTTTTTAGTTTTAGAATGGTCTTTGATTACTTTATTTATACTCAAAACTGAAATTGTCTGTGATTTGAATGAGCCTTCAAGGTATGACAAACCTCCCATTACATGGAGGAAATGTCCCTCGTTGGCTGTTTCAACGTATGGTCAAGCTGAGTAAAACTATTGTCCCGCTAATTTTAGAAGAATATGGATTAACCGAATTTCTCCAGAGAACTGCGAACCCTTACTGGTTCCAAGCATTTTCTTGTGTTATTGGATTTGACTGGCATTCTAGTGGTACAACAACCACTAGTTGTGGTGCCCTTAAGATGGCTATTGATCCAGAAGAACACGGATTAGCATGTGTAGGCGGAAAAGGTAAAGCTTCCCGTAAAACTCCAGTCGAAATTTTGGAAAAAGGTGAACTACTGGGCTTAGGAGATACAAAAATTGCAGAATTAATACGTGTTTCCAAAGTAAGCGCAAAAGTCGATAATGCACTTATACAGGACAGTTATCAATTATATCATCATTCTTTTCTTTTCTCTGAGAAAGGAGAATGGACTATCATTCAACAAGGGATGGGTAAAAGCTACGCTAGAAGATATCAATGGTCACATTCAACTGCAAGAGATCTCATTGAGGAACCACACAATGCTATTAGTTGTGACAACAAACATGCTAATGTATTGGATATGACATCTCAAGGTAGTGATGGCGCTCGCCAAACAAGTTTAGATTTAATAAAAGATAATCCAAATCATCTCTACAAATATATTGGACAAAAAAGGGGGCAATCTTCATTGGATAGATTCTTGGGGGTTAATATATCTATTAAAGAATATACAATGCCCGCTCATCATCCAATCTATGAAACAGATCTGAATTCAAAAGATTGGGACATGATTCAACGCGCGTACGAAATTCAACCTACATCATATGAGGAATTAATCTGTCTTCGGGGTATGGGAGCTAAGAAAATCCGTGCTTTAGCCCTTCTTGCTAACTTCTTGTACGGAGAAGAAATTAGTTGGAAAGACCCAGTTAAGTATGCATTTAGTCATGGTGGAAAAGATGGCTTTCCATTTCCTGTAGAACGGGATGTATATGATCATTCAATTCAGTTCCTTCGAGATGTACTTAATGATTCCAAAATTGGTCAGAAAAAACGTATTTCTGCCCTGAAAAAGCTAGATCGGTTAGTACTTGGGAAGATGTAAAAAAGAGTGCAATTCTAGTCTTAAAGGATTTTTCCATTTTTAACTACTAATTCGCCTTTCTTAAAGACTAACAACTTGTAGTCCTTTTCTTTTAGTATTGTTAAGTCATTTAAAGGATTTTTGTCAAGACAGAGAATATCTGCGTCTTTACCTGGGGCGATCTCACCTGTATCTGGTGCTCGTGGACCTAGAGTCTTAGGGCCCATAGAGGTAGCTGCTTGCAAAGCCTGCATTGGTTTAAGGCCAGCTTCCTGTAAATGGGCGAGTTCTAAAGTATTGTCATGACCATGTTGGTAACCTAGTACACCTAAAAGGTCACAACCAGCAGCAATTTGTACACCCTTCTTTATTGCCATCTTAATGCTCTTTTGGTGAATTTTATAGACTTCTTTAGCTTTATCAAGGAAAGGAAGAGGTATATCACTTTTCTCACCCTGTTCTAATAGAACTCGAAGAACTCGAAATGTTGGTACTAAAATAACGCCTTTTTTCACCATTTCTTCGGCAACTTCTGCATCAAGAAACGTACCGTGTTCAATTGTATCAATACCGGCACTTAATGCATTCTTGATCCCTTGTAAACCGTGTGCATGGGCTGAAGTAGGTAAATCAAAGCGTTTTGCTTCTTCTATAATAGCTCGTAGCTCATTCATAGAATAATGGGCTTGATGAGGCGAATCAATGTGACTTACAACACCACCGGTGACAAAAACTTTAATGAGGTCAGCTCCTTCTCGTATTTGCTCTCGTGTAGCTTTGCGACATTCTGGTACCCCATCAGCTAATCGTGCGTACCAATCTGCATGAGCTGAGGATTGCCATGACAAGGGAGTTGGATGGTTGTCCCCATGACCTGCGGTTTGAGACAGAAATCTATGAGCCGCATAAATATGTGGTCCAGGTAAAGTCCCTTCATTAATTACTCTTTTTAATCGAAGAGCAATAGGTCCCCCTACATCTCTAATTGAGGTGAAACCTGCTTCTAGAAGATTACGAACACATACTGTTGTACGAAGTACTCTAACCCCAGGAGGTTCTTCCATCATTTTAATCATATCAAGTGTTAAACCTCCAAAGAGATGAACGTGACAATCCCATAAACCTGGCATAAGAAAAGGTGTGTTGAATACCGTTACATCATTAGGTATTTGTATTTCTTCACTTTGGCTAACCTTTGTGATTTTATCACCTGTTACTTCAATAACTGCGTCCTTAAAAATGTCTTTTCTACCATCAAACAATATATCAGCGGTTATGTAGAATTTTTCTACCATGAACGATCCCTAAGAAGAAAAAAGGAAAGCTATATTTGAATTTTTAGCTGGAAATGGAAATCCTGCAAAATTGTTATGTCATTAAAAGTGAGTATAAATTCTATAATGAGTTTAAATCTTCCCAGTTTTAATTAAAATCTAAATTTCTCTTCTGATCAGTTTTTGTTTCATTTAAACATCCTTTTTTCTAAATTAAATCGATTAATGAGTTCTTAATAACATATTGATTTATATTAATTAATTATTAACTTAGTAAGCATCTTTACTTAGAAAATATTATAACTATAGATCATTAAGGATAGAAAAGAATTAAGGAATGTTGATACATGGCATTTTCAATAACAGAAAGCGATTCTTTCTTTCCATATTTCAATCAAGGAAAACATCAATCTGAATTTCGACCAGAGCAGATCAATAGAGATCAACTTATTTTTCTTTTACGCTCCGCTTCTCTCCTTATTTCCAATTCATATGGATTTAAAGGTCCTGAAATTATTATCAAAGAATCAAATGTCGGAAGATTTGGGAAGGACTTAGATTCTGATACTCTCCATAAGCTTGCACTTTTTTATACTACGCTTATTTCTCCTGGTCAAAGTAAAAACTTTGGTCTCTATGAATTACCTGTTTATGATCATCCTGAACTCCTAGCATTGGTTCATTCTTTCAAGGGAAAAACAAATAGAGATATAGACCCTCGAAGTAGAGGAGAGGACTATTATTTATTAATTATCATCTATCCAAGATTACTACGAGGGTGGATTGGTGATCGAGGATTTTTAGAAAACGTGATTCAAACTTTTTTCCTAAAATATTTTCAGAAAAACCTAACCCTAGATGATTGGACGGAAAATGATCTAGTAAACTTAAGAGAACAGTTTATTTCAATCATTGAGCATGAATTGACAAGTATTAGTTAGTCAGTCAGTCAGTCAGTCAGTCAGATAATAAATTAATAATTGAAGTTTAGCCCAAAAATAGGCAAGTCAGATAACCATTTCCTTCCCTCTTTATCTTGCAAATCCATGAACAGTTCAATATAACCAATGTTTTGAAAACCATTCTTATAAAAAGTCTTTATTGCGCCAATATTTCTCATAACTGGCTTAATTGATAAGTACTTGAACTTTTTCCTCTTTGCTTCTTCAATGACATGTTCTAGGAGCATTTTCCCAATGCCTGTATGGCGTTGCTCCCTTTTAACAATGATAGGCTCAATCTCTGCTTCCTTATCTTCTTCAATTAAACCAATCATTCCAACGATTTCTCTTTCCATCTCTGCTAACCAGATTCTATTAGGACCTACACGAGCTAGATGTTCATCAAAAAAGTGTCCTGGATCCTTACCACCTATTGTTGGGTCATCATAAATGTTACGATGATGTTCTGTTAATTCATGCCATAAATCACGGCACTTTTCTTTATCACTGTCCTGATAACTACGGATTTTTACATTATCCGACTTCATGTGATCCTCTTCTCTTTTGCTTGAAAAAGCTGCTATTAAATCTTAATTAATAAAAACCAACAATAACTATTCTGAACATTGTTCAAAGAATATAAATGGGCTTACTTTTAGTAGTGAACATTATTCTATATTTTATTTCACAGTTAAATATCAAAATCCTTATTAGAGGAAAGATTGAATACTATACATAGAGGTGAACAAAAGGGGAATTATATATGGTTAATGGTGTTGATTTTCTAATCACATTCAAATGTCCCTCAAAATGTAAGCATTGTGCTTACAAGGCAGGACCTGAAGTAACTGGACTGATGAAAGATGCAGAAAAATGGCTTACAGAATTAGTAAACATTCAGCCACTTCAATCTGTTTTAGTCCATGGAGGAGAGCCTTTTGTATATTATTCGGAATTACTTAACTTCATGAAAAAAGCGAAGGAATTGGGAGTACATCGACGATATGTTATTACTAATGGTTATTGGGCAGAAACCGAAGCAATAGCGAATAGAAAACTAGAAGAATTAAAGAAAGCAGGGCTTACACATGTCACTTTTAGTGTAGACGCTTTTCATCAAGAATTTATCTCATTTAAATCTGTAAGAAACGCTATCAAAGCTGCTTCAATACTTAATTTTGAAAAAGTATATGTCGATAGCTATATATTAGATCCATCAAATACTAAAAATCCTTATGATTCAATAACGAGGAAATTAGTAGAGAAATTAAGTGATTATGAGAATGTTGTTGAATTCTCAAGTTATCCACTCCACTTTTGGGGACGAGCAGCAGATGTCTTAGCTAGAGAGAGCAATGCAAGAACAAAAACAGAGATACCAAAAGGGGCATGCCAACCTCCTTATTGGATTGGTGAAGACATGAGAAATCCTAAAACAGTTGAGATTGACTTTGAAGGAAATGTAACACTTTGCGCAGGTATTTCTATTGGGAATGCAAGACGTAATTCTCTTGGTAAAATTCTACGAAATTTTGATTGGCGAGATCATCCAATTTTAAAACCAATTATCTCTGAAAGCCCCTCCAAACTTTTAGAAATAGCAAAAAAGAAAGGATTCCGGCCAAAACAGGGATATGTTGATGAGTGTCATTTATGTTATGAAGTAAGAAAATTCCTTCAACCTTTTTTTCCTCAGCAGTTAGCTCCTGAAATCTGTTATTTAATTGAATAATAATTGACCACACAACCTAGGTTGCTAATCATATAAGCATATGAATTTATGAAAAGGATTCTCGCCTATCTCTCGGACATCTTTTTGAGGGATATATATGAAGTTCCCTTTTCAGTAAGCATGTAGTCATAAATCGAATTCCAAACCTTTCCGTCATCACGCCATTTATTTTCAAAATTATTAATACCAACCCACCACTCGAATGCCTCTCGTTCAGGCTTTTCCCAGTCAGTACCTGGCGTTTTGTTCTTGGAATCAAGATATCCAAGTTCCTGAAGAATTTCTTTAATATTAATTGCAATGTCCCCTTCAATTGTCAGCAGATTTTCTGGGGGTTCTCGGGGTAGAAAGGTCATATCGTAGATTTTAAACACCCTCTCCAATTCTTTAATTGGCTCAGGATGCTCATCTACACGAATATCGATAAATCTATCGTTGAAACCACCATAGCCACCTTTTTCTCTTACAATTAAAAGACTAGCTGACTGTTTTCCCCTAACATCACCTCTTCCTTCCTGATCTGCAGCCACAACCGCTGCAATAAGCTTGTCAGCTAAATCTCCCGGTTGATTCTCAAATGCGGAAGCCATGCTTTGGACAGTCTCTTCACTGATTAGAATATTACCTTGACAACTATAATTTTCTCCGATAATATGACCAGCCCATTCGAAACAAGCTTGACCTGTGAAAGCTGCGGCTTCACCCTTGTTATTAATTACTCCTACTTGTCGGTCATCTTTTTGCTCATCATTCATAGTCAGTTTCTGTATCACTTGAGCAGGAACCATCCCAGATTCCAAAAGCGATAATCCATTTGGACCATAGGTAGTATTTATCCAAGATTGGGTCGCAACGGCGCCGACATTCGCACGAGCCCAAGGAACGATAGCCCCTACGCACATAAACTTACTTTGAACAGCTACGCCTAAATCATCCGTGTTTGGATCATAACCAACAATCGAATATGTCAAGAAAAATCCACCTTTCTCTCTTCATTTAACTTCCTAAATTATTGGACAGAGACCGACGCTATTTTTTTAACTTGTGGTTAGTTAAAATAATTGGAAATTCTCTATCAAGTTATAGGTTAGATTGACATCCTCCCCGTCTAAAGCTTGATAATGTTAATTTTATTTAAGGATTTGACGTTAGATCAAGATCTTTTGCGTATTCAAGGGGATTTGGATAGATAAAACCATGTAACATTGCAGATGCAAAACGTAAGACCGTTATTAATGCGAGCATGACAGATAATATCAGAAAAAAGGCATCTGAGCCATAAATAATCAATAGTGCTTCCATTACGAAGCCTGAAAATAAGGAGCCTATAAAAGCGGTAATTCCTTCTGCAGTGAGTAATATCGAGAAATAACGCGCCTTTGTTTCTTCTGTAGAGCAATCGAGAGAATAAGTAGCAATGCTTGTTTCTTCAGCTCCAAAAGCGAAACCGCCCGGTATGTTGCCGCAAATTAAGAAAAGTGGTTGTTGAAAAAAAAGACCTAAGGAATAGGAAATAGGAACAAGAGTATAGCCAAGACGTGAGAGCCAAAGTACATTTTTTTTTCCATATCTATCTGCTAATTTACCACCAAATGATTGACCAAATCCTCGTGGAAGATTGAACAATATCCACATTACTGATACTTCCGTCCAGTTATGAACAACATTCAAAGTTACAAAGGGAAAAATAGGCCAAGCTGTACTCATTGCAAACCTAAAGAAAGCATCAATAGGCAATAATCTTTTGAACGGAGGGTTCTTATCTATTAATGTCTTCCATGAGAGTTGATTGATTTCATCATCTCTTCTTACCTTTGTAATATCATATTTCTCAACAAGTAAGAAAGAAAAGAGAAGGGCTATTCCAAAAAGAAGAGAAGCTCCTAGGAAGGGAACAAGGAATACATCCTTGCCAGGAAATGGTAGTCCAAGATCATCCATGTTTTCCTTACTTGGAAAAGGGAGGTCAAATGAGTCCATAAACAGCCCCATCACTAAGATGACAAAAATGGAAAGATATGTCCCAATAGAATTAATTTTTCCAATAAAAGAAGCCCGTTTTTCTTCAGAAGAATAATCACCTAATAACGCGTTCCAAGCAGGGATAAAAGAAAAGCCAATGCCTGTCATAAACAAGGCGAGTATTACGAGTTCTAAAGGGTTATTTATAAATGGAGCAAGCAATGTGCAGAGTACCAATGCAGACAAGCCAATTGTTAATACTAATTTTCGACCTTTTAGATCAGATAACCACCCCCATATACTTTGAAAGATATTTGAACCTAAGTTTCTTACAGAAACCAAGATAGACTGTTGTAAAGGAGTGGCTCCCAACACTGGTCCATAATAGCTAAAAAATACAAATAATGAACTTCTACCGCCAGAATAACCTATAGACGTTCCATAAATAGGGATAGATTCTCTATACCCTTCAATTTCGAGTTTAGAGTCATTTTTCTTATTATCTGTTTTTTTCAGTTGGTTATCCCTTCTTGAGTATATCAAGGAAGACTATCACAATATAATTGTGAAATCTGAAACTCTAGAAAATCATGAATGACTTTAATCAAATCCTGTATAACTGCTTCTTTAATCTCTCTTCCTTTTTCTAGGGAGTATACATCTAATGTTCCAGCTATCCCAGAAGGAGAGAATTCGTGGGTGTAAAGAGGGATCATCCTACCATTAATTCGCTTGCTCCATTGGGTAGGGATGTCATTAGGTATAATTTTTTCAAATGCTTCCTTGTTAATTAGTGTTTCATCTATCGCAGCGACCATAGAAGTCTCTACTCCGTCCGCATGCACTGCTTCAGTCTTAAATATACGCTTAGTATGAGTTGGCGGAATCCACCACTGGAAAATGAGAGAAAATGCATTTAATTGGGCACGAAGGGCTGAACATATGTTTGAAAGGGCTGCAGTGTTTCCACCATGACCATTTACGAAAACCAACTTTTGTGCTCCATGATAAACTAGAGACTTAGAAATATCGAATAAATAGTTAAAAAACGTTTGATAAGAAACCCAGAGAGTACCAGGAAATCCTTTATGGTGTTCTGATAATGCAACAAATACTGGAGGTGCGCAAAGAGCGCCTGTACGTTCACATGCTTCTTGAGCAATAGTTTGAGCTATCCAACTATCAGTTCCCAGAGGACAATGTGGCCCGTGTTGTTCAATCGACCCTACTGGAACAAGTACAAGTGGTTTTTGCTCAATAATTCGTTTAAACTCTTCTCGTGTGATTCGTGTAATTTCAGGCATAATTCCACTCCTCTATTCGAGCATTTTTTAAGTTATTCTTAGAATAATACAGAATTTAATAGTTTGGACTTATTTTATATCTTTTGAAGGATTTCTGAACATAAGGAATAGTAAAAGTTGGTTAGAAAGCATGAAAAAATTATCACGAGAGCAAACTGTCAATTTAGCGAAATCTTATGCTGAGAAAGGATTTTATTGTTCAGAAGCGGTCTTACTGACATTCTGTGATTTATTGGACATCCAAAGTGATTTAGTTCCAGCTATCGCTACAGGATTTGGAGCAGGTATTGGACGTCGAGGTGCAGTTTGTGGCGCAGTGAGTGGTGCAGTTATGGGACTAGGATTGCGGTTTGGGAGCAAAGACGTGCCATCGGAGAAAGTTAAAAGTGAAGAACCGCCACATTGGTTTGCATTAGAGATATTAACACGGTTTGAAAAGGCTCACGGGTCTTATCTATGCAGGGATCTGATTAAAAGCGATTTAGACAAGTCTGAAGGTCGTCAGCAATATGTGGAGAAAAATCATTGGGAAACAACATGCCGAGAGGTCATTGGGAGCGCTGCAGGTCTTGCATGGGATATATTTATGGAAAGAGAGAAACAAAAGACATAGGATAGATATGATGATACAACTATAAAGGGGTCAGATAAGAATGGTACGGCTTTTTATTTCCTTTGACCTGGAAGATGAAGACCTGCTGAAGTCAATTCGTCAGTTTCAAGTGTCTATTAGTCATTTCCCTATAAGATTAGTAAAACCTGAATTAATTCATTTTACACTCAAATTTATCGGAGAGAAACCTGACGATTGGATTAATCAGCTTAAGAAAGGTCTAGAAAAAGTTTCTTTTTCACCTTTTGAACTCGAACTCGAAGGAACAGGAGTTTTTCCACCCAGAGGTAATCCCCGAATAGTCTGGATTGGTGTAACAAAAGGCAAGGAAGAGATGATCAACCTTGCTAGAGAGATAGATTCTACAGTAGCAAACCTTGGACTTCCCAAAGAAAGGAGACCATTTTCTCCGCATCTGACAATCGCACGAGCAAAACGTGGAAAGAACTGCAACCCACTTAGACCATTTCTCACTCAGAATCAACTAGATTCTCTGGGTACAATTAATGTTACTGAATTTCGATTGAAAAAAAGCACTTTAACGCCATCTGGGCCAATCTATGAAACTCTAGCGACTTTTCAAGCAAAAATGTAACTATAAAATCAATCCATTGTCCTGTGCCCAATAGGTAAGAATCCCCCACATGCATGATCTTGTACAAGATTAATAGTCTATATTCTTTCTATTCCAAAGGAACATTATTGAGATCCCAAACAACAAAGTTATGAATGAATATTCGAGTAGAATAAATGAGGGAACATTATTAGTATCTTGAGTAGTGGAGATAGGGGGTGCAGGGGATGTGGTGGAAGTGGTAGGAGTAGGAATTAGAGTAGAAGTAATTTTCGTATCAGTAGAAATAGTTGTAGCTGTGTTAGGGCTCTGAATTATGGAGATTTTGATGTCTGTTAAAGGTCCAAGTCCATAATTGGTGGGTACAGTGGGGGTGTGGTTTGAAATGTAACTGGTAATGAGATAGGTTTGATCAATCGAAGAGCCCGAAAAATTATCAGTGACGATGGTTTCTGCTTCGTCGTGTAGGTGTTGGTGAATATGCCACCCAAAAGTGTCATGGAAGGCAAGAGAGACTCCTATTGTTTGATTTGAGAGCTTTTTAATCTGAACTGCAAAGTTATCAGGAGGGGAGTGTAGTTTATGGATATGGAAGCCATAGTACCGAAGCGATACTGTTTCATTAAGGAGGGGAAGCTCATCAACATAATCGTAGCTGCTAATTTGGGCATCTAAACTCTCAAAACCGTAGAGATTGTTTTGAAAGCCGACTTCATCAATTGTTAGTGCCGTAATCCAATTCAGGTAAAGGTCATTAAATGTGATATTATTGCCAGCTGCTTGTAAAACCGCTTCAATCCCGTGGGCTCCGTCTGCGGATTCTGTTATCAGGTTTCGGAGAATATTAACCCCGTAGTGTTCAGCAATGTAGAAGGCAAACAAATATCCGCTTCCATAATCAATGGCCACTGTTAAATCACCATCATTATACACATTAAAACATAGAAGAGAGTCTTCTGGATGGGGAAGAAAGTACTTTACCCGTGAAGAGATATTATCATAGGGAGCTAAATAACCTGTATGATACGTAGCATATTCTGCTAAAGCTTCTAGAATGAATTGAGGTTCATCCATTTCATTGTTAAACCAAACAAGATGATGGAATTCATGGGCGATAGTAGTAAATAAGTAGAAGGGCAATTTATGGAGGTAATTATAGATGTAGAACATCTCACATTGGTTAGAATAATCCAATGGCAGTTCATTTCTTTGAGAATAGTAACTCATGGGATTAGATGAGAGTAAAATTGCAATTCTAGGATCATTGTCGATATCACCCAAAGTTCCGTTAGGATGACCGGCTAAGTCAGTGACTCGAGGATAAATTGTATTGTCAAATTCATCACGTATGATTTCTGCCTGCTCACTAGCAATTGATTCCCCTAATTCCGCTATACAGCTATTTTGCATGAAAATATAACTATGTACCCCTACTGCGAGTAAAGTTGCATTTATCTCATAATATAATGAAGCAGTGAAATTGTAAGACCAGAAAGTGCGTTGATATCCAACACCTTGAAAGCTTGGACTCCGAAGATGATCCTGCACTCTGTGGTTATCCTGAAAGTAGAGACGTTCACCTAGGTTAAAAGAACCAGTGAGAGGGAATGTACCAATGAAGAAAAAAAATAAAAGACTAAGTGAGACTGTAAAATATACTTTGTTCTTACACTTCCTAAAAAATAACATAATTAAGTCTCCTTAAGAGGAAGTAGCCAGCTTCGTGAATCAATTTCTGTTTTATCATTGTACCTGCTGTTTTTCATAAATAGTTTACATATTTGAACCTGAATAAAGCAGTCATTATGCTATTTTTCACATATTCAATTTGACATATACTCAAATCATCGTTACTCCCTTAATACAGAGGGATAGAACCAGCCTTCGATAACAATTCTAAACTTGATAAATGAGATAAAATTGCCATTATACTCGTTATAATCCTGATAATTGATTCTATTGGTTTAGTTGTATTACTGGAAGCATTGGGATTGATTAATTAATATATGAATTCAGCTTATAGCTTTCTCAGAAAATCTCAAATTCGTTTCTCTACTTAACAGTTCCCAAATAGATACTGCTATAGAAAATGAAATTAGTATAAATAAAGTGGTCCAATCTATGCTCACTTCCATTAAAAACGCCCCTCTTGTTCGTTTACTCGCATATTCAAAAGAATATCGGCTTAAAATGCTTTGGGCAACGGTTTTTTCAGTTTTAAACAAGTGGTTCGATTTAGCACCACCATTTCTCATCGCTGCAGCTGTGGATATTGTCGTTCGAAAAGAAGATTCAATTTTTGGTTTCATTAGTTCTAATCTTGAAACACAGCTTTATGTACTGGGATTTCTGACATTAATCGTTTGGGGGTTTGAGTCACTTTTCGAATACATTTACAGAGTTTACTGGCGGAATTTAGCCCAAGATATCGAACATGAACTACGTATGGATGCATACAGCCATTTACAACATATGGAACTCGAATATTTTGAAGATAGGCAAACAGGCGGGTTAATGTCGATATTAAATGATGACATCAACCAACTAGAGCGATTTTTAGATGTAGGAGCAAATGACCTAATTCAGGTTACTGTAACAGCTATAACAATTTGCACAGCGTTTCTTATTCTCTCCCCTCAAGTTGCGTGGATGGCTATAATACCTATGCCCTTTATTTTACTGTTCTCTGTCAAATATCAGAATTTTCTAGAACCAAGATACAAGACAGTCCGAGAGAATGTAGGGATAATGAACGGGCAGCTTTCAAACAATTTAACTGGGATTTCTACAATTAAAAGCTATACGACTGAAGAATTTGAAAAGGATCGAATTAGTACTTCTTCTCTTGCTTATCGAGGGAGCAATAGAGAGGCGATCAGATGGAGTTCTGCGTTTACGCCATTAATCAGACAAATTATCGTTATAGGATTTGTGTTGATGATGATCTTTGGAGGGATTCAAACTATAGAGGGAAATTTAGAAATTGCGGCTTATTCTGCAATGATATTTTTGACACAACGATTACTGTGGCCATTAACCCGTTTAGGGGAGACATTTGATCAATATCAACGAGCTATGGCGTCTACAAACCGGATTCTGACTCTCCTCTACACTTCTAGCAAGATTTCTAATGGTTCTAATCAACTCTCAACTTCAGAAATATCTGGGAAAATTTCGTTTCAGAATGTTGCCTTCGGCTACAAAGACAGAGTACCGCTTTTTACTAACTTTTCGGTAGATATTGACTCTGGCCAGACAGTAGCTTTCGTAGGAAGTACAGGATCAGGTAAAACAACCATTGTAAAACTCTTATTACGTTTTTATGATCCTTCAAATGGACAAATTACGCTAGATGATATAAATATTAGTGAATTTGACCTACAGGACTATCGAAAAGGAATTGGGTTAGTTAGTCAAGATACGTTCATAATTGATGGTACAGTAATTGAAAATATCGCCTACGGACGACCTGATATACCAATTGAGGAAGTAAT
>JAEOTF010000406.1 GCA_016840025.1 Candidatus Hodarchaeota archaeon | reverse complement strand
ACGATGTTACTATCTATCTTTCGAACTCTCTGAAGGACACATCCCTAAAGCAAAGTCTTTTTGCAGCCTTAGAGGTTTGTTGCGAACCAACAAAAGCCTATCAAGTTGAAACGTATATTTTATCACATGAAAAAGCTTTAGAAAAGTACGATTCCCAAATTAGAGGGGGCATGCCAGAAACAGAAACGATTAGACTTGTTCAAATAGGACATAAAGATATTGTATGTTGTTCGGGAACACATGTAAGAAATACAAATGAAATAGGCCCGTTTTCCGTGATTTTTTTCAAGGGTGCTGAAATTCGTTACCATTTAGGGCCAGTAGCATACGATGAACTGATCACAAATTCGCTTGAAACCATACAACTTCGCCAGATTTTAAGCGGAGCTTCAGGATCATTACCAACGCATTTCCGTCGTTTAAAAGAAGACAGGGATCAAAAGAAAATTCAATTAGAGCAACTTACTCCTATTGTATTAAAGAATGCAATAAAAGAAGCGATATCCATTCCTAAAGGACGTCTAATTTTAGTGAACGTGCCTTATATATCGAAAAAAGATTTTGTATCACTATTAGAAGAAATTTCTTCCGATATACTAGTGGGGGCAGTTGTTGCGGGACCTGCTGTGTTTCTTTATTCTAATGTGGAAGCAATAAGTGCGAGGGAAATCATGAAGCTTTATTGTGAACGAACAGGCGCAAAGGGTGGAGGTAATCCCAAACAAGCGCAGGGATCGGCAAAAAATATAGAAAATCCTCTTGATATTCTCCAAAAAATAGTTCTTGAAGGGATTTAGCAACTTATTAACAACTGCTGCAACTACCACAGGCAATACCGCACGTAGATCCAGATACTATCTTGTTTTTCTGATCTAACTCCTTCCAGCAGGTATTACAAACCATTAAATTACCCTTCATCTTATGTGTGGCCGCTCGTAAACTTTCTGTTTCGTTTCTACATGCATCGCATAGATACATTGCTATCATTTCCTTTATTGATTTACTAGGTTTATATTTTAATGAATATCCTAAGTTCAACAATCCATTATCTTGCTTATTTAATTTCTTCCTGTTAATTTTTTCAGCCTAATTTAAAGTCTTCAGCTTGTTTTCTAACGAAATCATTAATACTCATTTTTCCTCTTGTTGTCGCACCCCGCATTTTCTCGGGAAAGTTATTAATGTATTGAACAATGTCCCTACGTTGTTCAAGGGTTTGAACCATACTTACATCAAGAAAGAAGGTAATATCAAATCCTTCTTCTGGATCACGGAGTAATTTAATCTGTGAAGAAGGGCGACGAATCAATTCCGTCCTTATACGCTCGAAAATGAATCGTTCTACAACTTCCTTAATTGTTAATTTTAATGAGAGAAGAGCGGAGTTACCGTGACAAATTAATTCCCCATTAGCTCCTTTCACTTGAAATTGGATTGTTTGCCGAGGGATATCTTTACAATACTCGCTATTTGGAGAAAACACGCAAATAGTTTCTAATCCCGATTTACCGCCCGTAGGAATATCCTTCAGTATGAGGTGGGACTCTTTCAATTGCGATTGAGCTCTTCGGATAGTACCTAGATCATCAAAGCTCATAAGTTATTCAATCCTATCACATCTTTGTAATTTTCTGCCAAATCATGATAATAGAGTAACTAGTATTTAAAATACCCAATCTGTCAATCTAGGGTGGCCAATTTTCACAAAGTCATTCTTTATACGTTCAATTTTCTCAAATAGCTGCTCTTTCATGGTACCAATCTGTAAATCGGTAATTATCTTTCCAACTTTCGGTTGAATGTTTTTTATCCCCGCAGTGAGGTTAGAATAATTATTCTTCTTAATGGGTCTCTCTGTCAAAATTTCATTGGTGTACAGAGGGATCTTAGTTGATAGACCTCCTGAAAGGATCTTGAAGCCATCATTGTAATTGTAAGAGTATTGATCTTTGCACATTCGTAATAAGGCTTCGTATGGCTCCCGATGAGGATGTAGGACATTCCGTGCTATGACCCCTCTGAGGTACATTTGTGTGGTCTGTCTTGCTAGGACAAGTGAGAATGGAATAGAAATCATATATTCTGTCATACGAAGATTCTGGGTAGAAGAAACCACACTACCACTTATGTCCTGCGCTTTCTCATAGAGATCTAAGGGTAGTACTACTCCTGTAATTTCTCGATAATCGGTGATGATCTCACCTGGTGATAAACGAAAAGTGGTAAAATAGACCCCTGGGCCAAGAATCAGGAAATAAGGTTCACCAATAGTTTCCTCAAGACCAGAAATCGCTAAGTCAGGAAGAAGAACAACAGTGTCCCTAATGATCTCGATTACTGGTTTGTTCAAATAGAAACCCCGGAAGTCAGTCCCTAACAACTCTCTCCACGAAGGAAAGAATAAAAGTTGATCTAAACTTCCTAATTCACCAGATTTAATTTTGGCCGCTTCTTCATCAATTTGTTGTTGTCTTTGCTCTATTCCTGTCTTGAGTTCACCCAAATCGGACATTTTTTTCTCTATTTTTGATTTGAGGTCATAGAAACTGGCATCAAGAAGTTCTGGGTAATTATTATCATTTAGATACCTTTTAAACTCACGAATCGAAATATTTTCACCGAGTAATCTCTCTATTTCCTCTTTCATTCTATAATAATTTAATAAGACGGTTAGGATCCTTTTTTCCCTCTCTATCCCTGCTATTCGGGTTGGGTCTAGATCTGACATTTCCCTATCCTCAAATGTTTAATTTAATCTCCATTAAGGTTTTCTCAATCCTTCTTTATATAACTTAAATCATTATTTCATGGGCTTTTTCTGGGTGCAAACAGCGAATAAATTTATAAAAAAGGATATAATAGTGAGATGTCACCTATAATATGCTAGAGAAAAAGGGTATCAGCAAAAAGAGGAAGAAAGATAGTAATAAATCTGGAAGATTGAGAATAAGTTATTAGTTACTGTTTATCGTTTTTAGCTTTTTCTTTTTTTTTCTTCAAGACTACTAACACGATTTTCAAGTTCTTGGAGAAGATTATCCTGCAATTTAATATTTTCTTTTTTATCAGAGAAAGCTTTCAAAAGACGTTCTTCAATAGATCGAATTCTTCTTGTTAATCTATGAAGCTCGGTCTTTAGCTTTTCTTGTTCATTTTGAGAAAGAGTTGACTGTGAATCTGAAACGGGTTGTAAAGTAACTGAACTACTAATTTCTTCGAATTTATCCTTAAGACGATTTTGTTTACTTTCTAGATAACGAATTCGACGAATTATGTGTCTAATGGTGGGGGATGTCATACTGATAGGAGATTCATGAATAACGCTAGCTTCTTCATCGCTTAAAGATGAAGGAATGGAATGAGTAGATGATGATGGGGATTTAGTAGCCATAATCTGAAGGAATGAATTCTTAATAGGATCAGAAACTTCGTTTAATATTCTGGTCGTAGATATTTCATCTTGGACGTTTCTGACTTCACCGGCTCTCACATCATATATTTGGCCAGCTACAACTATCCCTTTGAATAGGGGATTGATACGTAATCTTCTAACATTATTTCTTACATTCTCTTCAGGATCTGAAATTGCTAGAAATGGATTCTTTGAATCCTTATCTCGCATAACCTGTTGTATAAGGACATCTTTGCTTAGTGAAGAAAATTTATGTACCTTTTCAAGTAAAGGGCGAATTTTAGAGTCCATCATTTGACAATCTGTATGTCCCAGCACGATTACCGTGTGTATACCTTGTTTGTGTATTGCCACAAGAAGAGAGCCAATTACATCCTGAGTTACATGATTTCCAGCATTTCTTAGTACAAGAATTTTTCCAGGAGAAAGTCCATAAATTGGGATCGGATCAATTCTAGCATCCATACAGGTCAAGATAGCTATACCAAGTGAAGGAACAGCAGGTAAATCTGCCTGAAAGATACTAAACATGAGTTTATATTGATCGTTTCCTTCTTTAAGAGGTGCAATCATTTGATGATTCGTTTTAATCATCTAATCACGTCCTTATCTAAAAATCTTAACTTTTGAAATAATAAAAGGAAGGGCTAGAGAGTTTAGTTTATCACCCTCAATTATTATCCTCGGGATTTAGAATAACAGGAGTATCAGCCCCAATCAACACCCATGCATTATCCATTTCAGCTATTGCTTGAATCCACAGATAAGATAATAATTCCGTTGAGTTAAGACCCAATTGCTGGCCTAATGCATAATAAGCTATCGATTCTGCGGTTAATGTGATATTGACTGCTTTTGCTTCCGCGTCGATTTGGACAAGGAAGGCTTCCGTGCTGGCATTTGCTTCTAGGATAGTAATGTTTGCTTGAGCCTGAGCTTCTATGATTGAAGTCTGAGCACGGATTCTTGCAGCATCTTGCTCGTATTGAGCAATTACAATCTGTTGCCGAGCAACCTCGGCTTGTTCAAGAGCAGCCTCAAAGTCATCAGGTAAATCTACCGCACGTAACTGAAAGAATCCTACTTCTGCATGAATGGACTGAAAGTGCTGATTAATTGTGTTATGCATCGCGTCACCGATTCCTGTTCTGTTATTAAAGAACTCAATAGCAGTATACTCCCCTGCGATGTCCCGAAGTATGTCTCGCGATTCTCGAACAAAATGGCGTTGATAAAATTTCCCAAAACTAAGATAAAGTTCTCCCACTTCATTAGGAATCAGTCTGTACTGAAAACTCATATCCAAAGTGACAGAAAGCCCATCTTTGGTACGTGAAGCCAACGGGATATCATCGGCTCTCTTAGCTTGTGTGAATTCAACGGTTTGATAGATTTTTTTAAATCTTACAAATTGGTTACCAAACCCAACAAAGTGAAGACCAGTGTCCCAAACTTTGCTCGTGTCTACCTTATTAGTAATTTTACTTTGCTTAAGTCCAACTTCGTCATAGCCAATGCTTGCTACTGGATTAAGGAAGATTACTGTACCTAAAATAAAAAATACGAGTATAGATACAACAATAATTGCAATAATTAATTTTCGTGGAACTTGATTAGGGTCAAATCCACCTCGTTTTCCATTATTAGTCATTTTTAATTATCACCTTCTTCGATTATTAAGGTTTTACTGCTTAATACTAAAATTATAGCTATATTACAACATTTATGGGTTTTTATCTTACTAAATAACAAAAAGACTCAATCCAAGTTGATTGATCAAGGGGTTTTGACAAATCCTCGTTCTGAGGAAGTGGTTCTATATCAAGAATCAGTTCTGCCCCCTCAATTCCGATCACGTAAGCGATATAGCCTTTCTTTAATATAATCCCCGAAAATGTTTTTGCAGGCATTTTCAAGGCTCCCTCAGGTGGGCCTACATTGACATGAACCAAACCACCTTTTTCATCAACTGAGGTAAGACATAAAGCTTTCATATTGATTTTAATTCGCTCAAATGCCACATCATAGAGGTTAGAATCATCAAGAATCTTCCAAAGGAATGAAAGTCCTTTAATCACAAGTACAAGAACAGAAAGCATAAATAAAAGAGCAATTAGGTTGTTCACTTTCCAAACACTCCATAAATCCTCAGAGTAGGATTAAATTTATTATCTAAATCAAGAGAAACACCACTAGCAATAAAACCAGCAGATGTGATAATCTTAACGCATGAAAAAGCAAGAAGAGAAGAAAGACTAAAAACTCTGATGAAAAAATCCAAACAAATTCCAAGCAAGTATTCAAATGAAATTAATCCGAATTTCATCCTTTTTTTCACATCATTTAGGTGGAATGGGGTTTAATCTAGAAAAAAAATATTAGAGGGATGTTGTTAGGCTTTAGGCTGATAGTAGTATTTTGTATTTCTTCTGATCTCTAATCTTATCTCTTTTAATTATAAGGCTTCTTAAGACGAGTTAAAATGCGCAGTAGGCGGCTTATAGGTTGTTGTTTTCATTTCGCGTTTAATCTACTTTATGCGCGCGTCATAATCTTATCCTACAAAGAGCCTGTAGATTTCAAAAAAAAGACGTCTCGTTTTGAAATTGGCGATATTTGGGGCTATTCTTCCTCTTCAGATGACAAGGGGGAGAAAGATATGAATTGTTCTACGACTGATTGGATTAATGGAAATGGAATTCCTTGAGTAGCCATTAAACTGCTCACTAAAATCATATTTGCCTCTTCCTTATCTTCAAAAGTTAATCGGGGTTCCAATTCCTTTATTGCGAGTTGAGTCAACTGTCCTACCATAACAGAAAAATCAGGATCACTTAATGTTACTTTTTGGAGAGCTCTCTTGATATTATTAATAAATAAGACCCCTAAGTCGATTGTTTCATTATTAATGGGGATAGCAAAGAAGTCAAAGTAGAAAACTAACTCACTCACTTCCTTTGCTAAGGGATCTGTTTCTTGAGAAAAAATTGCTAATCTAGTAACAGTCTCTAGATAGAGAGCCAATTGTTTTTGTAGAATAGGGTCAGGAATACGTAATATGCGTTTTACCGTAACACGAACGTCATGATAATATTTATCATCACAAATATCTCCCAGATAATTCATCGCCTGCAATAAAGTCAAAATTGTTCTCCCTAGGATTTTAATCCCTCCATCTTGACGGCCATGAACAACTTCTTGCCTAAGGTTCTTCGATAAGATCATAATAGATAATTTTAGCATATTCTGGAAAATATGACCAACCTCATGTCGTTCTTTATCTTCTATTGTCTCTGTTAATTCTTCTAGCTCTTCCTGATCAATCTCATAACGTTGGAATAATTCCTCAAGGGCATTAATATCATTTTTCTGAATTCCAGAGAGTTGGTTCACTCGTTGCAGGACGGGTTGATTTTGTAAATAAGTTGCTTTGAGAATAGGGGCTATTACAGTTTGTTGGAATTCAGAATATTCTCTTTTGGAATAATATTCTTCAATCAATTCAACAGCCTTAGCAAGATGGTAAAAAATGAAATCTTCCCATAAAAGAAATTCCAAAGCTATATTAAATATCGCTCCAAACCATTTTACATGAAAAGAACGCGAGAAAGTGAAGCTTGTTAATAAGATATTCTCAAAACTGATTATTATCTCATTGGTTAATACTGAGTCAGCTGGATAGTAATGTAAAAATAAAAATTTTTTAAGATTGCGAGAAGTCTCATAAAATATCGAATCAACCTCTAATGTCATAAATGGCAACCATGTTGGGAGAAGAGAAATTGTATAACTAAAGGCTCGTGAAATTTCGGTAAGATCTCTTTTTCCCGTTTTTAGTAAAGAAGAAGTTTCAAATCTTGGTGGGATAATTGGACTGGATTCCTCAAAGCCTAATGATGCCATATAATAATCTAATAATTGATCTGCATGTCTCCTTTTGATAAGCTCATAATTTACGTAAATATCCTTAAGAGTTAAGAACGCTACTTGAGATATTTCTTTTAGAAAGCTGACAATCTCATTCTTATCGAAATTTTCTGGAGGAACCATTGCTGCTAATTGCTCAAAAAGGTCTAAAGTAAACACCAAGGAGTTGCGAAGCCTAATATCAAAACCCCGTTGTCGTTGGACTGAATGTAAGATCTCGTGTAGAATTAAACCCCTTAATCCGCTCTGATTTTCTGTTTTTATCAAGGGAGAGGTCTTTTCTAGTCGTATAAAGACGAATTCTTTCTCTTCAAACCCCCATGAAAACGATGTACGGAAGGAATCGGTAAAAAATCCTTGAAGATCATTAATCTTTTCTTCAGGAAGGTCTAGTTCTGAAATAAAATCGTAAATCTCATCAGATTCAATATCTGAAAAAACCAACGTAAGATCCAATATAGGCGCACAATGTGTTTGAATGGCAGGAGAACTCATCAAAACTTCATTGATATATTCGCCAAATCCCTTAAAAAAATCCAGTAATTCTATTTTTGGGGGAGAAAAGAATTTTTCCATACGTGTTGCTTCCTAAAAGAAATCCATCTCAATTTAGAGTGATGATTCTTAAGATTAAGTTACAAAAATATAAACAAGATTTT
>JAEOTF010000405.1 GCA_016840025.1 Candidatus Hodarchaeota archaeon | reverse complement strand
CGCCATGGTCGATCATAGTTGGGTACCCACACCCGTAGTTCTATGGGCTGATTTTTGGGACTGGGAAATTGAAGGAACTCTAATTGTGCCCCAATTAAGGTACGCTGTTTCCATGGAATACTCCACCCCCACCCCCAGTGATCTAACTCTAAAAAGCGCTCTTTTTTCCAGTAACCTCGATCATAGACTAAAAAAGGCCGTAATTCCGTATTTTCGGGCGATTCTGTCAACCAGGTCGCTAAATACTTATCTTCATCGATTAAAATATCTCCGATTGGTGATTCATGTTTATTTCCTCGCGTAACTTGAAAATTAGTGATAAAACCATGAATTCCATCCATCAGTGTATGTACCCGTCCACTTGGTAGCACCTGTTTCTCGGTTGCCACATATCCGAGACGTGCATAGGCATACCGCGCTTCTGACAATTTAATACTGGTGCAATCCATTCGAAAGGGGCGGTAACGGTGTCGAATAAGTTCCATCGCCAGAACTGAGGGAGTAAAGCTATAACGATGCTTTGTCTGAGGACTTAGCTGCTGATAGGTCGCGAAGGCGCGACTGAGAATTACCTCGGTTTTTTCATCGATTAACCTCCGAGAATACTGACGTTGAGTCGGTACATTTCCAGAGAATCCACACACTAATTGCCAGTGGCAATTTTGTTCTAATTGTTCGACAAATGGACGAATTTGAGAAAAGCCATTGATCTGAGATAAAAGCAGGCTTCGTAACCATTGAGCAGTCGTAAATTCTTTGTGATACCGATCCGCGTCGATCTCACCAATATGTTTGGTGAAAATACGGTTGAGAAAGGTAACTTTAAAAACCCCAAGCGTACGTGATGGATACTTGCGGAGCTGGTTTAATAATGCGGTTGTTTGAGTGTCAGAGTTCATACAAACGTATTCGTAGATGATGTTAAATATTGTCGGATCAACTCTGCACCATCTCCTCAAAAAAGACTTACTCTTCAAACGAGTTACTTTTTGAAGAGTGTATTTATCTGTTCTACTAGAATAAGAAAGATTCGTCAACGACCCACAGACGCACTTCATGCGATCTGTGGGCTTGGAGTGGATTTCCCTCCCCAAGCCCAGTTGATTAGCCTCAGTCACCAGTCATGAACCTTTTTTCGAAAGCTCATGGCTGACGGGACTCCGTTACCTTGGAATGGAATCCTTATGATTCCTCATAGGCACTTCAGAGTGCTCCACAAGCCCTGAACTCTGCGGTCAGTGGCTAAACAGTTCTACAGGGTTAGGAACAGTGTTGCTGACAAGTCCGGGAAACCTTTGGTAACATTGGCGATGTGGGCTACTCCCATCAGGGAGGCAGGTTTCTTCTTAACCTGCAAGTCTTATCCCAAGGGATAAGGGGGCGATTCATCCCACAGACGCACGCGATCTGTGGGTTTTCTCGCTCGATTAGCATAAACAGATATGGATAATCTAGATGATGGCTATTAAAACAAAATTGTTTCTCCTTGAATCCGGAAAAAACTTAAGCAAAGAAATACAATCCCAAATAATAGAAAATCTTAAGACAGTTGCATCCATAATTAAAAAAGATAAGAAAATATCCCCCGATAAGGAAAAAAATGGGGGAAGAATATTAAGAGGAGGACAATCAACACCCTTTGTTTGGGCATTTAATATTCCCCAATTAAATGGAATGGTTATAAAGCCATATAAATTAGATTTTAACGATATTTTACGTCATTGCATAGCGACCAAGAAATTCAAATCTATCACTCAAACTGAGCTCTGTGTAGTATGTTCTGATAACATATTAGTAAAAGTAATGGAAGTTTATGGGCTTGGAAAATTTGAAGGAAAATCTAAAACGTTCCCATTTCTCATTCAAGAATATTCTAAGGGTACCAAATTCCGAGGGGCTTTCTCTGAAAAGAAATATGTATCTTTATCAGCGTTAAAAGATTATTATTTAGGTATCATGAAGAAGGGCTTTGTCATAGACCTATTACCAACTAATTGGCGTGTGATTGAACCAGATGGCACAGGGTACATAATTCTTGAATATATAGACTTATTATTGCTGAACCTAATGGATAAGGCTGAATTTACCAGTTTTAAAGAAATTGTAAAAGAAAAAGAAATTATCATTTAATAAGAATATTTTTTCCTGATTGGTAGACCTTACCGAAACTCCAATCTGAGCAAATTTTGGATATGGGCTAATCCATGGTCCAAACTTTACCCCGATAGTGTAGACCCGTTCCGGGGGGCCGCCCCACACACATGTAGCACGTGGGGATGACAAATGTTTCCATCTGTCCAATCTTCTTGCAGATAGGTTCTCTGGTCTTAACCAAATTGGGTATTGGTGGGCTTTTAAGCCTCTAACCTAACTCTATCTTTGGGCGCAACAAGACCGGAATCTCGGTTGCTGTCCGTGTCGTCGAGTTCGCAAACACGTCCACTTCCCCTCTCTTGCCTAGAGAAAGGCGTTGCAAGCGGGTTCAAAACGTGGTTCCGTACTGATTTCTTCAAGGGGAGAGCACTTTTTAACCATTTGGAGGAGGGAGTGAAAGTGAACACGGGGCAATCTCCACGCCCCTTTCCCTGGTAATGTCCAAGTTTTTCTCCTTTTTTGGGAACTGCTAACGGGAAGCTTAGAGGGGTTCTTTCCCCTCTTAAAGGGAAAAGATCGGAGCATCAAGAAACAAATCAAAAAAAAACAAAAACCCGATCTGTTGAGGCTTTGGATGGTTAAGGTTTTAGAATATTGATCTTCATATAGATTACATTTAACTGAATATGAATACACATTTGACAATTATATAAATCATAAAGCTCATTGAACCAAAAATTGGTGTGACTCTATGTTTACAGAATTGTGGGTAAGTAAGATCAAAGAAAATTTTGAAAAACAGCATCTTCCTGCTATTCAGCAATATCTACGGATTCCTTCAATAAGTGCAACAGGAGAGGGCATGCAGGAAACAGCTAAAGCAACTGCTGATGCCATTGCTAAGCTTGGAGCAGAAAATATCCAAATAGTTCCAACCAAAGGTTGGCCTGTTGTGTATGGTGAATTAATCACTGATCCTCAAAAACCAACAGTTCTATTTTATAGTATGTATGACGTTCAACCAGTAGAACCAGAAAAGTGGATAGTTCCTCCTTTCGATGGAGCAATTGTAGAAGACTTTGAAGGGATGGGGCGCGCGTTAGTAGCCCGTGGTGTGATAAATACCAAAGGTCCTACAATGGCTTTCTTTCAAACCCTTCAGACACTGGTTGATGCAGGCAAAGAACTTCCAGTAAATCTAATATTTGCAATTGAGGGAGAAGAAGAATTAGGCTCCCGTCACTTTCCAGATTTTGTGCAATCATTTTCAAAAGAGTTAGAACGTGCTGATGTAGTTTACTTCCCCTTTTTCTCTGAAACAGTTAAAGGGCGAGTTGATATTTATCTAGGATGTCGTGGAATAGTATATTTTAAAATCCGGATGCGGGGTGGAGATTGGGGGGGTCCTCGTTCCCGTCATATCCATTCTTCCTTGGCAAGTTATGTAGATTCTCCCACATGGAGATTAATTAACCTTCTTTCCAAGATGCGAGTTCCTAATGGTAAAATATTAATTCCTGGGGTCTATGAGAAAGTCCGATCCATTTCAGAAGAAGATCAACAGTTGCTTGATGCGTTGTTAAAAACACTGGATATGGACGAATTCAAAGAAATGATAGACGTTCATAAGTTTTATACTGAAAATGGGGAAGAAATCCCTAAGGAAAAAGTCCTACAAGAACTTTTTTTGCCCTGTTTGACAATCGATGGCCTTATCGCTGGGTTTACCGAAGAAAAAGGAACCAAAACTATTCTTCCGTGTAGTGCATTTGCAAACATGGATATTCGTTTGGTTCCTGACATGGAAGTAGAAGACACTCGAACTAAAATCATGAATTTTATTCGAAACCATGAACCCGAGGCTGAACTCGAAATGGAAGAAGGTTATAAATGGGCAAAAATGTCTCCTTCCCATCCTTATGTTAAAACCATAATTGAAGTGCTAAGAGAATCTGGAAAAGAGCTTCAAATATGGCCTATGCTTAGTGGATCAGCGCCATTTTACATTTTTCAAGAAAGCTTCAATATGCCCTTTGTTTTAGGTGGATTAGGGCATGGTAGCCGGGCTCATTCACCAAATGAATATGCTTTTCTTGAAAGTACGACTGGTGCTGGTGGAATTATGGATTTTGAAATCTCAGTTGCACAGCTGCTTTCAAAACTAGCAGAAGTTGGAAAAGTGGAATGAATTCAGTACGCTGACCACCCTTCCATTAAGCGCAAATAGTTTCTTTAGACTTAAAATTAGCTATTATTATAAAGAGAGACCCCTTACCAAGCATAATAAACCTTAGAAGAAAGTGTTTGTATCATTAACAATTCCTATTCAAATAGAATTTATAATTTCATAGATTTCGGTCTTTCTTAACCACTTTAATCCGATGGAAGTCTTTAAAATAGTGAAAAAAACAACGCGAAACACAATTTCGCCGAAAGTCAGTTTATTATCCGCGATTATTGTCCATGCAGCTGTTGAAATCCCGTTTTTCATCTACCCTGTTCTATTACTTTTGGTTGGAGACGATTTATTCCAGAACATGGAATCGTATAAATGGATTGGCCTTGGTGCGTTAGGAACAATCGGTGCACTTGCAGCAGGACTCCCATCCCCCCTTTGGGGGATATTATCAGATCGACATAGACGCGGCACTATGATGAGTGTGAGTTTGATTCTTAGTGCATCTGGGGCTATGATTATCGGTTTAGGTGGTAGATCATTCTTCCTAATGGCTATAGCTATAGGATTAATGGGCTTAGGGGTGTCCCTTTATCATCCTCCTGGCTTATCATGGGTATCCACAGCTTATGAAGATCCCAAAAACAAAGGTTATTCATCAAAATACAATCGAATTCTTGCATTACACGGTATCGGAGGAACAATTGGGGCTTCAGTTGGTCCTTTATCAGTATATTTTCTAATAGATAACATTAATTGGTATGAAATCTATTTATTGTGGTCTATTCCTTTAATTATCATTGCTATAGGATTTTGGCTGATTGTTGGTCGATATGAATCACCAATTTTGGACTCTTCTCCCTCTTCACATCACCAAGAGAATATTAATCCTAATGACAATACAATAAATCGAAAAATCAACATAAGCTCTATTATGTTAATTATCTTCATGTTTTTTGTTACAATGTCTTTTGCACGCGGAATGATTAATTTCATTCTTTCTGTGTTTCTCATTGAAGAAAAAAATTTCCAAATTGCGGAAGCTGCACTGTTTGTCGGATTTTCTACTCTGATCGGAGTAGTAGGCCAGCTGATGGGAGGTTTTCTCGGAGATAAATATAGTGAAAAACTTGTTCTTTCCTTATGTGCAATATTTCAAGCATTGATTCTTGTAGGAATTTTTCTGATTGACATATACTATGTACTGCTTCTATTATACATTCTACTTGGTGTGATTAGTGCCTTATTCTGGCCATCATCTAATAGTCTTATCGCTAAAAATTCAAAACAGAGAGGTAGTGCATTTGGATGGTTTATGCTTGTTGCTAGTGTTGTTTTTTCATTAGGACCTAGCATTGATGGACTCCTAAAGAGTATAGATCCCTATGAATACTTACTGATATTTATTTTCGCCTGTTTCTTTTCTATATGCGGATTTATTACATTATTATTTATGAAGAGTAATCAGGATGATTTGACAAATATAGCGAATTCGGTATCTAAAGATTATAATCCAAGCTCTAAGTATTGACAGAATTTTTCAACGAGACTAACAAGTTCCTTTGTCCCCCTGTCACGTTCTGACGCGAATAGTGTAAGAGCCCCCCATTCAGTATCCCTCATAAAGAGCGGAACAACTATTTCAGTATGATATTGTTCCAAAATGGGAATTTTTATTTTTGAAGGCTCTAAACCCGATTCACCAAGAATTAATACCTCTCTTCTTTGTAATGCCACCGACACTAATCCTTCTCCATAAGGTGTCGAAGGTATTTCACTTCTAATTTCCTCTACGTCGTATCCATCTATTACTACTGGCTCGAAAGTATTTTGTACGTGATTCAACTCATTGAGAACAACTAAATCAAACCCCATTGTTTTTCTTAACTCAGCAATTATTTCCTGTAGCGCACCACTACTATCTTCAGCTCTTTTTCTTAAAAAAGTCAGTCCAAGATCGTGAATTCGTTGAATTATATAAGGCGAAGCTATCTCAGTCTTAGTTATTCCCTCCGGTGATTCTTCTCTTTCTGACATCTGTTTTAATATATATTCCAATGGCGAATAAATGCCTTCATCAAGAAGAGCTGAGGCAGGAAAAACGAGTTCTTCTGAAATTCCCAAACGAGAAGAAATAAATTCAGGCTCCTTGGCTTTAACGAGAATGTCCTGTTTGTTTGCAATAACAACGTAAGGGATATCAAAAATGGAAATAATTTCTTTAAACGTGATCTTATCTTCATTCCATCTTTTTGATGTGCTATCCACGACATACAATAGACCAGTCGCTTCAGAAGCAAATCTTGGCCATAACTCCCGATAGGCTTCCTGTCCTCCTAAATCCCATAAACAAATACTGAACTCTCTATTGCGAAACCAATACCGAAATCTAACGATATCCATACCTCTTGTCGGTAAATATTCCCTATTCTTTCTTTTTTGCGCATAAGAATACGTTAATGTGGTTTTTCCAACATTCTCTAATCCAATAACTGCTAAATTCATTAAAAGGACGTTGCTACAATATTGTTGAATTATTGAGTCGATCTGTGAGCTAAACGGCATAAAAACTGTTACATTTTGGTCAAATTGCCAGTTTTCTGATGCAACTGCTGGGTAAGTTTTGTAGAAATTAGCCCGAATATGGGAAAGAATCTTTTTAACCATATAAGTTTCGAAGTTTCGAGCAGCGATTGCTACAAAGACAATAGTATTCGAAATTTCATATATAATCTTTTGATCCTTAAATATAATCTTATCAATTTTTTGTTCTGATAGTGTTACCTGGCCAAACGAGAGAATCGCACTTAAAAAATTACCAATTAATGTTTCCTCTTCTAATCCTCTTTTTACATATTGTTGTTCAATTAAAGTGATTCCACTATTGGCATCCATAATCCAGACGCCAGATATATCCTGGTCAATGCGCGCCAATTCTATTTTCACTCCATTGCTTAGATTCCCGTTTTGCGCTCAACCTGATCCTTACTCTCTAATTCCAAATACATTTATTTCCGTACTGACGCTACATGAGCATCATTGATTTTCACATTAGGTTCTATTAGTGTATGACCTAAAGACTATTATAAATAATACCTAAATAATTCTTTCTTATTGACTAATTCTTTGATTAAAAACGTTAATTATTATTGAACTCTTATCGGTTCTGGGAGTGGAGATGAAATTTAATATGGAAAAATCTGAATAGATGTACCTTTATAAGCTATGAAATATATCAGGATTTTTCTTTAATTACAGGCTTTTAGACGAAAACTAAGATCAATTTCCTTAGATTCTGACATTGAAAAAAAGTGAGAACTAGAGGTAGAATCACGGTTTAAATTCAGCAGGTTTTTTTTTCATAAAGAAAATTGCTATTAAAATGCTCATAGACAGAATTCCTACAACAACCACAGTTGTAGTAGTATGAAATTCACTGAAGGTTTCCTGATGATATTCCGCGTCATCCACATAAACCGAACCATTTCCCCCAGCATCAAAAATATAAATACTAAGAGCTGCAGAATTCGCAGTTCCAGTACCACAAACCGACCTGATATGTAACTGTCTCCATGACGCACTATCATTGTCTGCAGGCAGATTATTGACCCCCGCGAATGGTCCGCCCTGGAAACCTAGCTCCATTTGAACGTAGACATCAGGATCGTTATCATAATACCAGACACTTGCATTATATACAGTAGTTCCATCGTTAGCACAATCAAGACCTTGCTGATATACTAGGCATACTGAAGATGCAGGATCAATAATGG
>JAEOTF010000404.1 GCA_016840025.1 Candidatus Hodarchaeota archaeon | reverse complement strand
GACCAGTACCAAAATAGTTATTGCCGGGGTGGCCGAGCGGATAAGGCGCAGGCCTTGAGATAGGAATTATATGAAAGCCTGTGGCTCTTTAAGGGCCCCATGGGTTCGAATCCCATCCCCGGCGCCAAATATGTTAAACCCAGACGATAGCTAAAGTGTTTTAACATCTCTCGCTATCCTAGATACTAAAAACACAGAAAATATATAATAGTGTTTATTCGGTTACGCCGGAGAATATTGAATCTTTTGCTTAGTGTGACAATGAATGGTAGTTTTTGTTAATGGAATACGAGCCTTCTCAAATGACAACTCTATAGTCAACCCGACCGAGTAAATATTCTTCGTAACGCACCAGGCATAATGACTTAACTGGAAGCGCTCAGCAAGATTGTTTACGGGCTATCACAATTGCCATCCCACCCGTTGAGATTAACTTATCCAACCTAATGACTTTAATAGATGGGACCAACTTTTTGTATTCTTAAAGAGCTGAAAATCATATACAAAAATTAACCTCAAAATTAGAAACATAAAATAATTGTCTACATAAGAATAGAATATATCTTTATATTTGGGTATCTGCATGTTTCGGGTTTTATTGCATAAATCCAAAACGCGAAATGTATACATATGTTACAAACAAGATTCTTCTAAAAAACTCAGGATGTACGTTTCTGATCTATTATAAAATCCATTCCGAAATACACCAAATCAGAACAATAGAAAAATTTTAAAGAATATTTCAAACAGGAAAGTGGTGACAAACCGAAATATACTAGCGACTTTTTTTACCCCTAACAAAGATCAGTTTTTTTGTATTAGCATGTAAGGCCATAGTAAATTTCCATTTCTTCTTTCTGAGGAATCTCTTTCTTAACTCAGCCTTTCCCTCAACTACCCAAATCTTTGCTCCATCAGATTTCCTAGTTTCCAATTTAGTTCCAAAGATCATAACATTAATTTTATCGCCATAATCATCCCTTAGTTTCTGTTCAACTAAGGTTTTAACAGCAAAAGCATCTTTTATTTCAAGTTCAGCTTGAGAAGATACATTCTCCTTTTCAAAAAGTTTTGAACGGGATTTTTGATTTTCTTCCTCAAGACATTCGTTCCTCAATACTATTTCCTTTGCATTATCCAAGATTTCTTCCAAATCTTCCTTTGGTGTCAAATTCAGTTCTTCATCCCAGCTTTTTCTTGTTTATTTGTAACATTATTAGTTTTATGAACCTATGATAAATTCACTTTGTGTCTAATGCATAAATGGAACTGGATAGAATTAGATATTTATTAGATAATTCTTGGTTCAAATCATGGAATACGAGATCTGTAACGCGCGCGTGAAGGCGTGTATAAACTCCCGACAGAAATCGGTTCCACTTTTAAACATAAAGTGAATCTAAAGAAAAAACTTTAACCTAAATATTCACGAAAAAAGATGCGTAATAAAGCTAAATTAATTGGTGAACCGGATAGGATTAGCTTAAAATTTTATTCCATTAATATTTGTTTGAAAGATAGCTAGAACGTTTTTGGTTGTCATAATATTGCGCCTGATTGGTGGAGGCGTCCTGCTTCAATTATTTCTTTAGCTATTTTCTGAAGGTATTTTTCATCTTCTTCAGTCAATCTCTTAGCATCGTCGGCGAGGACGGAGAGCTGTTCCACCTGTGAAACTTTGTTCATACCAACTATCGCCGTGTCTACATCGTGGCCCCAAACGTACTTTAGCGCCTTTTCAGCTTCGGGTAGTCCGCCCCTCCCTAGTGTCTTCATTGCTATAAACCCTAGGTCGAGTTCGGCAGCTAGAGGTAAAAGCTCATCTTTTGCGGTGTTTGCTACATAGTTGAATGGGACTATAAGATTGGAGAAGGCTTTGCTGGTGACAGCTTCAATCAAGAAGTCTACTTCGTGACCTGTAATTCCAATAAAGTCTATGATGCCTTCCTCCCTTGATTTCTTCAGGGCTTGATAGGCACCTTCAAGACCCATAGCTCGGGGAAAGGCTTCTGCGTTCACCGGAAGCTCAGCAATATCGATATGGTCAGTGTTCAACGCTTGCAAGCTTTGCTCTAGAAGCTCCTCTGTTTCCTTTCTAGTTTTGTTCTTCGTCTGCATTTTCACAGCTAGATAACAGTCGTCTCTACGTTCCTTCATCACTTTCCCGATTTTGTAAGCACTGTCCCCATAAGTGAAGGAAGTATGAATGAAGTTGACACCAAGATCCAAGGCGCGGTTCACCACTATAACAGCTTGCTCCTCGCTTGTCACCCCATCTCGCGGAATCCTACCTTTCACATTACCTATAGGAATCCCACCGAACCCTAAAATTGAAACCTTCAATCCCGTCTTTCCTAAGACACGATATTGCAAAGCGAATCCACCAAAACACTTCGACTAACATAAGCATCCCACCTAGTAAACATTGCGAAAAGAAAAACGTATGACACTCGCGCGTAAATTATAAATACACACCTAGGAATCCAGTGTTAAGTCTAAAATAAACTGATTCATGGTGAGATTTTTCATGGTTACTTGTACTAAGTGCGGTGCAGAGAATAAAGAAGATGCGAGATTCTGTAGCGGTTGTGGAGCTTCTCTTGGACAAGTAGAACATTTAGTAAAACAATCGAAAGATGAGTGTTTTTGGTCTTCCTCATGGAGGAGCAATCGTTGGATTGTTCATTGGCGCAATAATCATTCTCTGGGGATTAATATAAGTTTTCGACTGAAAAATTGAACTTGGAAATTATGCAATCATCATCATTGGAATACTCATATTAGCAGGTACAATTACGGACTAACTCGAAAAAAAGATGATAAGGGAACCGAATACCATTCTGTAGAAAGCGTGGTTCAGAAATAGATGAAAGTGAAAAATTCTGCACTCAGTGTGGAACTTCTATTGCTAAAATAATGGTCGTATCTAAGGGAGGAAGAAAAAGGATAAGACCAATAAGCAATTTATCCATTGTCTTAATCGCAATCGTTGTGGTGTCTGTAGTAACGACAGTGGTGGCAACGGGCTTACTTGGGCTTTGGCAACCATTCGGTCAAGTAGTCGGTTCTGGAAAATTGGTAACTAAAGATTTTTGACTTCAGTGATTTTACAATTGTTGAAGTGGGATGGAGATTTGAGGTTGAGATTAGCCAGTCAAATTCATTTAGTATTAGTATAACTGCTGACGATAATCTATTTTATTCTATCAATTTGACCATGTTGAGGTTTCTAAGACTGCAAATACATTAAGAATAGGTCTCAAATTAGGTTACACCTATAAGTCTTTAACCCTGAGAGCTAAAATCACGATGCCGGACATTTTCGAGGTGAAGTTTTCAGGCGGAACCAACGGAAACGTTGGAGGATTCATATTACCACATCACTCACGATAATTTGTTCTTGAACTATCAGGTGGG
Organism: Candidatus Hodarchaeota archaeon; assembly: GCA_016840025.1. Next base: position 411 of record JAEOTF010000404.1, on the reverse strand, counting down.
AGTTCCATTGTTTTGGAAGGTGCAGCCAATGTTCTACGGATCAATGCCTCTGGGGGAAGCCGACTGGAACTTTCAGATTTCCAAGTTCATGATACAAATGTTAACCTAAGTGGAGGAAGCAAGGCAACCATAAATCTTAGTGGTAAATTAGATGCTGACCTAAGCGGAGGCTCACATCTCTGGTACATAGGGAATCATACAATGGGTAATATCCAAACATCAGACGGTTCTTAAATAGAAGAAAAATAGAAACAGCAGAAAGAATCTCCAATGTAATAATTTTGTAGTAGTTTTGTTTCAGATTTGTCAGCGTTTTTTCCCAACCAATATTCCCACAACCTATAGGCTAGCACAAATCTAGATCATGAACATTGTTATCTAAGTGAACGTACACTTTTTGAGCTAAGAAAT
>JAEOTF010000403.1 GCA_016840025.1 Candidatus Hodarchaeota archaeon | reverse complement strand
TCAAACGATCTATTATAGGTAAGGCATTCAATATTTTTCGTAACTTGAATTCGTATAGTTAGCGCACTTTTGGTTAACTACTAATTAGAAGGCTCTGAAAAAAAAATGGGTAGTTTTTTATTTCTTAGGTAGATTGAACTTTTTCTTTGCTTCCTCAATGGTTTCCTCTAAGACTTGCAAACCCTCGCCCATCTGTTCCTTTGTGATCGCTACCATTGGCATCATTCTTATTATTCCTGTGCCAGGAGATGCTGCAACGATTACTCTTTTCTCCTTCATCTTCTCATTAATCCACAACACAGGATTAAATTTCGGATCTTTTTTCTTTTCTTTGTCAAGATCTTTGGGCAAAATCATTTCTTTGGTCTTGGTGTTTGCAACTAGTTCCATTCCTATAAAGAGGCCTAGTGATCGGATGTCGCCGATAATTTGCGTTCTCTCCTGCATGCCCTCAAGCTCGTCTAAAACATATTTACCTACTTTTGCAGCGTTGTCAGCAAGATTGTTCTTGAAGTAATAATCAATACAAGCGAGTCCAGCAGCACAAGCGGTAGAGTGCCCACTGTAGGTGAAGCTATGTGCGAAGCCTTTTTCGTCAAAGTAATCAGCTAGCTTTTTGTTCACGAGAGTCGCTCCGAGCGGTATATATCCAGACGTTATTCCCTTCGCGAAAGTTTCTATGTCAGCCTCTACATTCCAGTGTTCAGGAGCGAACATCTTTCCTGTTTGGCAGAACGCTGTCATCACTTCATCGAAAATTAAAAGAACCTCTTTTTCATCAAGGATCTTCCTTACACGTGGCCAATACTCTTTCGGAGGTACTATTTGGCCGGCCCAACTACAGATCGGCTCAGCCAGAAAGGCCGCCACTGTTTTGTCGCCTTCTTTTTCGATAGTGTAGCGGAGAAATTCAGCACATGCTAGATCGCATTCTGGGTAGGTTAGCTTGAAGACACAGCGATAGCAATATGGGGAAGGAATATGCTTGAATTCTTCAAAAAGGGTTAAGCCAGGAGTCAATCTGTTGCGCGCCGCTCCTCCAATACTTACCGATGCCAATGTTGACCCATGGTAGGCATCCCAAAAGCCAATTAGCTTAGGTGCCTGCCTGAACATTTGGGCCATCTTTATCGCAGCTTCGTTTGCTTCGGTACCACTGTTCCCAAAAAAGACTTTACCGAAATTTTTACCAGGAGCGATTTCTACGAGCCGTTTTGCAAGTTGAATAGCTGGTTCAGTGTAGTAGCTTGGAGATGCGTATGCCAAATCATCTAACTGTTTCTTCGCCGCTTCGATAATATCACGATTATTCAAGCCAGCATGAACGTTAAAAAGTTGTGCAATCAAGTCTAGGTACCGTTTTCCTTTCATATCCCAGAAATAGGCTCCATCACCCTTTACCATGACGAGTGGTTTCTGGTAAGGTTGAGGCTCCCATCTTTGCACCATATATTTTTTAGCTTCTAGAATGAGATTTTGTTCTTTTTCAACCCCGGATTCAGACAATTGTTCATTCACCTTTTAATTTCTAAATATGAACATGTGCACCGCTATTTAACAGTTTTCTATATTCTTCTTAACGATGAATATTTCCACGCACGCGCGCTAAAAGAAGGCTAAAGTTTATCAAGGAAGAACACATCAACTTTTAATTAACATGGCGGGGGTTGCCGAGATTGGTCAAAGATAATCCATATAAAGGATTATTGAAGGCGCGGGACTTAAGATCTTAGATATGGGCTCAGAAAGGAAATCCCGTGGCAAAGGCCTTCCGGGGTTCGAGTCCCCGCCCCCGCACCTTATTATTTATTAGAAGAAAAAATCGATTGCCACGAACATAAAATAATTTGCGGAGTTATTGATGTGCTTTCCTCTTCAAGTTTAGATACTTACTTAGAACATTTCATCTAGGTTAATACAAGTGATGTTAAAGAAGTTGTTCAAATTTAATAGCTCTAAGTTAGTAGTTTTCACCCCTCAAAGAATACTCTCCTCGCCAGTGGTTGCACAGATTAGCATGCATATAATTTAAATAACTAAGGTTTTTTCAGTTTTGTAAAAAGAAACTCGTTTTCAGGTTTGGATACGAACTCGATTTCTGTCATTGAGTTAGATGATAGTTCTAGATTTCCATCAAAGCCCATTCTAACATACGCATTCTTAATTCTAATATCCGTTTCCATGGGGATATTTTCTACTTTATTCGCTAGCTCCCTCCACAGGGAGACTCGAATTGCTCCTGTTTGGTCTTTAATTCTAAAAGAAGCAACGGCAATCTCTTGACCATTTCTAGTTGTTACTATTCTAACATTAGGCTCCTGAATTATCGAGCCCTGTACGATAAAGTTTCCTAGCCCCGTGGTTATTTGGTCGATATTCGCTAATTCACATGATGATGTAGGCAGTTTCTCTGCCTCAATCATGTCTGGATTAACCGTTAACGCTCCTATTTTGCCTAGGTTGACACTTATCCCATAGTTTCCGTCACGAATGTAGGCTCCCTCAACTAGGACAACGTCTCCTATGGAAACCTTCTTCAAAAGATTCGCCATATCATCCCAAAGGGATAGTCTTACTGATCCGGTGTCATCCATTAAATTTAAATCGCCGACGGTTCCGACTTCCCCGGTTGACCTCTCAAACTGTCTAATCTTTCCGATCTGAGTTACTCTGCCCAAAAAATCAACATTCGTCATCGCCGGCTTTATATCGCCTATTTTCGTAAGAAAAACGCGTGGAATATTAAGATCCTTTGGCTTTTCCTTTAAAACAATTATTTCACTAAATGTTCCCATGTGAATTTCCAAAACATCGCCCAGTCCCCTTTTAACCCGACCATTAATTAACTTAATATAATCGTTTTTATGTAGCTCCCGGGCAGCATCAACCTTCTCATCCCATAAAACAATATTCATTCTACTTGCCCCGTCATCAAACAACATCCTCATAACTTGACCTCGCCGTCCATCGCGCTTATTAAAAGCTGATATGGAAGAGAGCTGTCTTATTATTCCTACTAGATTTATTAAAATATCTCCTTCTTTTAGATTACAAATTTTATTGAAAAATGTTATATCAAGAGAATTGGCCGTATCGATACTAGTAGAAACAGCTTTAACCATCACCCTTCTGCCGATATGTAGTTCGAGTCTCCCATTTAGCCCCTCTCTAGCATATCCATGCGATATTCTCACATAGTGGTTTGGTAAAAATTTACCTTGACTAATGATACTTGTTTTTTCATCCCAGAGAACAACAGTTATGGATCCAGTTTTATCAGCAATAACAAATCTGGCAACTCTGCCTTCTGCTCCATTTTTCTTTTTAAACGCTTTAACCGGATATACAAACATAACTCTTCCATATACAGTAACGTCGCCTGCTCCAAGCAAGATATCTTTTATACAGATTTTAGTTCTCAAATCTTTTCTGCCAGATAGACCGATGTCAAGATCATTAGCCACCATGTACAACGCCCCTTCCTCTGTTAAAAGTTCTCCGACTTTTTCTATCTTATTTTGAACCATTCTCTGAAGGTCTTCCCTCTTTAGATCAGAACGAAGAGAAAGAATTCTAGTGATAATATCTTCACGGCTTAGCTTTTTCAACAATAGCACCCTAGGAATAAAACATTAATACTAGTATGATAACCAACTAATAATTAAGTGATTTAACGGATGGTTAAAAAATATCTTTCAAAGGATAAAATAATCGGCAAGCAAGTGATAAATCCCAAAGCTATTATCATTGGCAGCATCAAAGAGTTATCATTCGATCCTGAAAAAAAGGAAGTAGCCTTTAGCGTAACTACGAAAGAAGGGAAAGAAATCATGATTACTGGAAGCGATATAGACACTGTTGGAGACGTTGTCTTGTTGAAGAAGAAAAATGATCAAGAACTTACCACGGCGACTGAGAAAACTGCGAAATCAACAAGCCCAGGTCTTTGCCAAATATGCAATTTTCAAAACGACTCGACTGCTAAATTCTGCATAAAATGCGGCGCAAAAGTTCAATGAACTGATCCACACCTTTTTCTCATAATTAGGAATTCAGATGTGTAAAGCCCGTGTCGGACAGGCATCGATGCATTGTCCGCAAGAAATACATTTTTCCTCCTCAAAAGCTATAGAGTAATCCTTGTCAAAG
>JAEOTF010000402.1 GCA_016840025.1 Candidatus Hodarchaeota archaeon | reverse complement strand
CTAAGCACGATCATCTATCTACATTTTGATTCTATTGATCTTGATTTTTTATACATAGATCAGATTATTAACCCAATGAACGTTGCTTTCTTTGGAACACTTTTTGCTATATTCGTAATATTATCCTTGTTTTTATTTCTCCATTCACGAATGAACCTATCAGTCTTAATCGGGAAGACTAGCTATAATTTGTCTCTAACACAAGCCGAACAGGACATAAATGTAAAAACAAGACAAATAGAGCTAGATTCCATCAGAAGATTCCCTCTTGCAGATAAAATTGGAACTAAACTGGCAGCAAACTGGGACCTCGTATCAAAAATCTATCTTGACTTTATTGAATCTCATATTAATGACGAATTAAGAGAATATACAAGAAGAGAGGTTGCCAGGGTGTTGGTGTTAGAACAATACTCTGATATGCTTAATAAACTCGATCTGACAGAAGAAAAAAGAAAAGAACTAGAAATGCAATTCTATCTTGGTCAGGGGGTGACAGATGCTATCGAAGATATTGTTGCCTCCGAGGAAGAAACAGAATCGATTAAACTCGATGTTCTGTATGTGACTAAGAAATTAGAAAATTGGGACGAAATACAAATCGACGAGCAAATCTCAACTTTTCTCTTCTTATGGAGATCAACAGAGACTCTCTTTAGACATGTTCTTTGGAAACGAAACGCATATCCAAAAGATGATCAAACATGGCCAGCAGTTGTTAATTCTCTGTTAAAAGAACAGTTATTGACAATGAAAGAAAATAAAGGTCTGAAAAGAATCAGATTACGTCGAAATGCGATGCTTCATCGATCACAGGATAGATTTGTGAGTAAAGAGGATATCGAAGACTTATTGAATCTCCTTCAGATGGTATTAGACCGATCTTAAAGAAAGAAGTTACCCTGCACTGTTAATTTAACTTCCCCACCTACAATGATTTCAGAGAATTCGTTGCCTGAATAGCAACACCTGACAACTAACCTACTTGGCCTATTGATCTCATAACCCTGTTCCAAAATAAGCTTAGTTCCTTTGGTGTGATCTTTAAATATCTGATAAGCTTCTAAGTATGCCCCTAAAGGGCCAGCAGCGCTTCCTGTAGCTGGATCTTCCAACACTCCAACTGAAGGTGCAAACATACGAACATGGACATGAGAATCAGTATGAACTGCTTCAGGTGTAAAAACTAATAACTCTTGGGAAGGAAAATCCTGTAATGCTTTTATTAATAAGGTTGAATCTAGACGAATGGCTTGTATTGCTTTTAAGGAAGTGAGTGGAACAATTAGAAATGGAAACCCTGTTGATACATACTGCATAGGCCCTTTCTCAGAAATCAATTCATCAGATATTCCCAAAATCTGTGCTATTTTTGTTGTGTCTTGAAACTTATCCAAAAACTTAGGTTTCTCTTGGTGCATATGGACGAGTTGGTCACGGAATTCAACAAGTATGGGGCCAATTCCCAATTCCAGATATGTTTCCGTGTCTGTAGGGCTGATTATATTTTGTTTTTTTAAAACAAACGCTGTTCCTAAAGTGGGATGGCCCGCGAATGGTATTTCCTTACCTGGAGTGAATATTCTAACCTTTCGGATACATTTTTCAAGTTCCGAGGGTAATACAAATGTTGTTTCTGAGAAATTCATTTCTCTTGTAATCCCTTGCATTTCCTCGGTCGATAACTCATTCTCAGAAAGTTTCCAAAAAGTCGCAAGTTGGTTGCCAGAAAACGGATATCGTTGGTCTGTAAACACACTGGTTTGTATACACGGAATAGAACGCATATTTCTCGCCTCTTAGGTGGCTTTTTATCAAAACACTCCTTTCAGATATCATTCTAAAATATATTCATCTGAGACTCATACTCCTCCTGGTCTCTTCGCACAATTTTTGGAAATGTCGTAAAACAAGGATTTGACGACAGAAACAAATGCGAGTTCTCGCAATCTCTCTGAATGAATAAAATTAGAGGAAAAAATTAAGTAGAATGAGAAGCTAGTGCCAATGCCAAAGGTCCTCAAGTTTGATCTTTGGTTCTTTTCCGTATTTTAATTCTAAAGGATGAAGTTCTTCCTCATCAGCAGTTTTGGCTGATATTGCTTCTACATTGGATTTTTGGTCATTCTTGTAAGTTTCAACCGGGTTTTTTCTGTATTGTGCCACCTTTTCTCTTTCCTACTGGGTAAGTAACTCGAACGGTCACTAGAGTACAAATGTAAATGATCATAATCACCCTAAAAAGGTGCTTTGTTACGCTGGTATTGCATAGCTCCGAAATCGGAAATGAATCCAAAATTATTCCTTATTCGGTTGTTAACTCTTTAGGATTGAAGAATTAAAATTGATAAGATAATAAACTTTATTTTATATGAATTATTCAGACCTCTTTCATCCGTTTGATTTTTTGATTTTTCGATCGATTTTTTATGCAATTCCAAGAAGAAAGAACATTGAGGAATTATTGTGTTTAATACTAAACTCTTGATCTGATGAATTACTCTGGTTTTCCGACAGAATTGCATGGAATACATGCAATGCTTTTATTCGATAACATCTCAAATTCTAGGTTTACCTTAATTTAGTTATAGATCTCCAATAGGAAGCCTTTAACTTATTCTACGTCCTCTTTTTGTAAGAAGGATTTCATAAAAAAATACACTAGGTGAACATCAACTGATGCAGCTAAATCCATCGGTATGATCACTATACAATGTCCAAGAGGTAAAATCTTACTGTATAGAATAAAGATTGGTACGAGATCGATTTGCCATCCCCACTAAATTATCACTTACCGTACTCTAAGAAAAATACCAAAAAATATGATAATATAGTATTTAGTTAGGAATGACTTTTTAAAGGGAAAGGATTTAGAGATATACTATGTCAGACGTTATTGTAATGGTTGATATCCCTAAGACTATAAACATGACATTGAAAGATAATCTCCGTCAGTGCATCGCAGTAGCGATTCAATCTGGTTTTGCGAAGGATGGCCATGATTTTGTGCGGAAGGCGATGGCAAATCAGCTGCAAGAGCTGGGCATTTTCCAGAAACGAATAGACAGAATTTTTTCGCAGGCAAAAAAATAACAATCTTTTTTCAGGATCAGTAATTTGATTTCTGGACGTTTCTGAATTAAAAAATAATGTAGATTTAATTGGCATAAAATAATTGAATTCATGTTATATCGCTATTAGTAGACAATCATTTCGATTCTATCCAAAAATTAATTTAGGCCTGCAATGAAAATCGATTAGGATTATATTTTGTAAAAAAAATAAGATGATTCTCTGAAACAGTTTGATAACAGTGTCAAGACCCCCTACAACGTATTCAAAGAGGGAAAGGCGAACAAAGGATACGAAAGACCCCCTAAAGCTTGTAAGGTCAGGTATGTTCGCATTAGATAGGAAGAAATGGTCTAAAGCATGTAGAAAATTCGAAGCTGCCTTAACTGATAAAGAGATGCAGCAAAACGCTGGATTGTGGGCTAATTATGGCATAGCATTGACTAATCGAAAGCATCTCCCTGAAGCACTAAAAGCTTTCACTCGTGCAGTAAGTTTGAAAAAGAAGAATTCTGAATTGTGGGTAAAAAAGGGCCTACTAGAGTTTAAGCTTGATGATTACCAACAGGCAGTCAAGAGTTTTGAACAGGCAAAACGATTAGACAAGAAAGATCCTGAAATTGCCATCTTACTCAGCCGTGCTCACAGGAAAAATGGAAAAATCAAGAAGGGGATAAAAGTTCTTGAAGCAGCTCAAAAAGAACTCCCTAAATCACACCAAATCCCAATAGAGTTGGCGTTGGTCTGGAACGAGCAAAACGAGGAGCTGAAAGCTGAAAGAATTTTGAGAAATTCTATTCAAACGGTGGTTCATCCTGACCCAGGCCTACTCCTTGGCCAGGCACTATTAGATAAAAAAGAGTACAAAAGCGCCATTATTATTTATGAGGAGTTGTCATCTCG
>JAEOTF010000401.1 GCA_016840025.1 Candidatus Hodarchaeota archaeon | reverse complement strand
CCGCTCAGACTCAGAAATAGCGAGGATTAAATCTGCCCAATGTAACATACGTATCTTGTATAGTCTGTCCTGAAGAGCATAAAGTCGAGCAACTGACGATGTAGGGTCGATTATGGGTATGGTATGCATCCCACCATGCGGGCTGATTATTAATGGTTTTCGCTTCAGCTTTGTTGCAACCATCATCGCGTCCATTGGAAATTTTCGCATAGTGTGGATGTGACAGACATCAAAATCAAAGCGATTGGCTAAGAAAGGAGCTGTAGGCGTTAAAAAATAATTTTTCATAGTGAATGCAACTGGATTACGAATTATTTTGATATTGGAGTTAATATTTTGGAATATTTGGACTTTATACCTTTCAGATTCACTCAATTGGTTAGTGGTGAAAACAACGATATTATAAAAGGATTTTGTATATCGACAGATATCTGCTACGCTCTGCAGGTCTCCACCAAAGCCTGTAGCAGGCAAAAAATAAGGGATAGCTTGAACAACTGTATTATCATGCTGCATAGTGCTGCAATCTCATAGTAGAGTATATTTAAGTGATTTTTAGTAGTTAATTGAACTTGTTTAACTTCTAATTTCAATCAGCTTTAACAATGTATATGCCTCTTAGCACAATTTTGTCTCCAATAAAGATTTTTGGTTTGAATTCTATTAGTCTAGCATTATTTGACCGAATTATATCCACTATTTTTCTCTTAGGAATATAATGCAATTCAATATATGATTTGATGCCAAACCTCATTTCGAAACGTTTTCTTCTTATGAAATAAGGGATCGGAATCCAATTAATCAGTTTAGGGTATCTATTTGGAATCTGAAATACTGTGATCCCATTTGGTGATAGTAGTCTAATGAATTCTTTGATATAATTAAGAGAAAGTCTAGGAGAGAGATGCATAAGCACTAATGAGGAATAGATAAAGTCAAAACTATTGCTCTCGAAATCACTTAGGTCTGGTTTCGTATTAAGATAGAAATTAGCATTTTTCAGATCGTAATTCAGTTCTTTTGCTTTCTTAAGCATTGGTTGAGAAACATCACATCCAATCACAGAATCAAATGTTTCACAAAGAAATCTTGTCAATCTCCCCACTCCACATCCAAAATCTAAGGCTTTTTGTTGATTAAAAGAAACCTCTTTTTTCTTTAAGTATTCCATTATTGTCTTAATTTCAATTTGTCCTAATAAAAAAAACTCCTCTAGATGTTTTTCCCAACTTCTTAGTTTGCTATTATCTGTAACAACTCCCCATAGCGGATCTTTTTTGCCTAGAATTTCCCAATCCTTTTGAGATCTTTTTAAATCTCTCTCTAAAGACATATTTTGACCTCTACGTTACGATAACAGCCCAAGGTATTCAAGGATATAATCATAACTTCAAATTCCTCCAGTTTTGTACCTCCTCAACTTAAATTTTCCCTGTCCGTGACTGTCTTAATCTTCTTAGTTTTTTCTTCAACCAGAAGATTTCAATAAAGAACTTTGGGATTATGTGTAAGAGTCTCACTTTTGATTCTCCCTTATCTCGATATTCCAAACAATAGACTGGAATTTCTTTTATTCTTAATCCTAACAGTTTTTTTGAGAGCACTAGCAATTCTGTATCCCAAAACCAACCCGAAGACTCTACGATCTGTAATATGTATGGAATTACTTTAGAATTCATCCCCTTAAATCCACATTGATGGTCTTTAATCCCATCCCAAAAGAACAAACGAACGAGATAATTATAACCACGACTAAGAAATCCTCTGAACAAGGATCGCTCAATTTTAGACTTTCTAAGGTGTCGTGAACCTGTTACTAGAATATATCCTGAATTAAAGGCACCCATCATATCATTCAAATAAGACAAATCAATAGGCATATCTGCATCCATATAAATAACATATTGACCTTTGGCCATTAAAAAAGCCTTTGTTAATATAGCTCCTCGACCGTGGTTGGGAAAATGTTCTATAAATGAATACTGATCCCAATTATATTGAGTAAATGTTTCTTTAGCTAAAGAAACAGTACTATCCCTTGACCCGTCATTAGCGATAACAATTTCAGTAGTCCAAGATTGTTTTTTTAAAAATAAGATCAATTCTTTTAGGGTTTTATTAATTTGTTTTTCTTCATTATAGCAAGGGATAATAATTGATAAATTGAGCATGACCTTGTTAAGTATTAGCTTCTTCTAAAAATATTTTTCAATTCATAAATATATCATGGTATTTTGGTGTTATAAAGGGCTTTTGGAAGATAACTGCAAGAAATCCTATAAATCGTTTAAAACTAAAAAACTCGTTATCCATCCTGAAAGCCTTACCCATCTCTAATTAAGTAGGAAATAAGTCAGAAATCGGCTAAAAACATTTAAAACGAGGTAAAAATTGAACAACTAGTGAATTAATATATCGGAATACTCAAAAATGATTAATAGCCTTTCAATTGATCTGGAATCCTGGGTTCATCGGGATTATGATACTAATTTTTCTTCTTCTTTTAGAAAAGAATTAGACGGAGGTTTTTTTCAGACCAGCACCGAATTACTTCTCAATCTACTTGAGCATTATAATGTCAAAGCAACTTTTTTTATTGTTAGTGAAACCTATGATTGGAGTCCTGAAACAATAGAGGCCATCTATGACGCCAACCATAATATTGGCTTCCATAGTCATTCGCATAAGTTACTTACATCCCTAAATGATGTCCGAACTGAGTTATGGAAGGGTCGTGACTTCATTAAAAAGTGGTCTCCTAAAGGATTCCGGGCGCCCATGGTACATCTCCCGTGTAATAGCTTCTTGGAACTAAAGAAATATTCTTTTAAGTATGATTCCTCTATATACGGAACTTTTAAAGAAATAAAACAAAATCATGGAATAGTGGAAATACCAATATCTAGTTATCGTTGGCGTAACCATTCAAAAATTAATTTCAGTTTTCCTCGTCAATTAACTCTCAATCTGTTATTAACTGACATTCCTTTTGGTTCAGGTTTTTTCCTTGGACTTCTAGGACATCGTATAATTCCTTTCATTCGAAAAATAAATAAAATGGGTGTTCCTGCTCTTATTGATGTGCATCCCTGGCAACTGTTCCACTGCCCAATTCCTTCAAAATTAAAAATCCTAAGCTCACCTAAAGACCTCAAAATGATCCCGTATTATCAAAATCGACTGCGTGCATTCCACTCACTTCTTAGTGTTTTTCGTTTTAGTACTATTGAATCTGTATTTGAACATCTATTCTAAATTTCATTGTTAGTGGTAAAAAAAATGGCTTAGAAGTCATAGAAAATAGCGAATTACTCACACTTTTCCTCATTTTTCTTTAGGTTTTTTTAGTAAAAGCAAAAGATAGAAAAGAAGTGATTGTGAAACTGAATTATTTCTTTCTATCTCTTAACTAATTTAATTTTCAAGTAATTGTGATGTGAAAAAAATTCAAATATCCTTGATTTCTGATCTAATCTTCTTATCTCTCATATTAAATGTTTAACGATATGGAAGGGCTAAATTAATGTCTAAATCCAGAAGAAAAAAAATCTCTTATTCCGTGGGGGTCGATGAAGGATTTTGGGCAAGTATCAGAGAACTAAAAAAGATTTACGGATACCGTTATTTTGGTTTTATAAGAACAATTCAACGCTTATTAGCTTCTTATTTCTATGCTAAGCTTGCTCGTTCCCTTCCAATTGAAGGGATCCGTTTGTATTCCTATAAAAAGCAAGGAATCAAGATGGGAAAAGAAGTAGCAATTGCAGACAACGTTTACATTGATGAAATGTTTCCTTTTCTCATTACTTTAGAAGACCATGTTATGATCTCACCTGGCGTTCATTTAATCACTCATCATCGTCCTACAAGATATTGGAAGGATTATCTTGACGCCTATGTAGCTCCAATCCATCTTGAGGAAGGTGTGTACATTGGTACAAGTGCAATCATTTTACCAGGGGTTCGAATTGGAAAAAGATCCATTATAGCAGCTGGTGCAGTTGTCTCAAGAGATATACCTCCTGGTGTATTGGCAGGAGGAGTTCCAGCAAAGGTGATTAAACATCTCACTCCCAAATTGAAATCATCTAATAACTTTTCCTCAAAAAATGGGAAAAAATAACGCTGATACACTCAATGGGTATTTTCTCATATTTTATTGTCATAAGAAGAGCTATTTCTCTTGTTCTTTCTGAATTGTTTTCTTTTTTCTAAAGTCTAATTGACTTTTTATTGCCTTTTTCATTTTAAATCGAGTCTGTAACCTGGATTCAATTAAAAAAAGGCAAATGCCGACTATTCCAAATATTGAGACTAACATAGACCTTTCAAGAAGTACTTGTGGTGTAAATTCAATAAGAATTGTTAAATCCCCCGTTTCTTTAATTTTAAACCCATTTACTCCATATTGTAAAGGAAAAGCCTGATAGCTTTGTCCTCCTTTTACATGAGCTTTCCATAGGCTATTAAAACTTTCTAAAAAAGCAAGAGTAAATGGTTCTTCCGATTTGACCTCAACAATTTGCCTTGAATCATCAATACGTTTCCAATTCATAATTACAGGCTTTTTCGATTCATTTCCTTGAAAGATTGTTCGTAAAGTATCATTAGGCAAGTTTACTCTAAATAAAATGAGCTGTGGTAGAGAAAATTCATAGTCAGTAACAACACTAGCATTGTGGACTTCAAGAATATTTGGAAGTGCTTGTTGAGAAAGATGACCATTCCATAATTCTAATTGTACAAAGGCAATATTGCTATTTGTTGGGTTATATCTAAATGTCTCTGTTAAGTTAAAGGATCCTGTGCCCAAGTTTTTAATATAAATGTCATTTAGTTTGTTTCTATTTATATCGTATTCTGTCATCTTTACATGGAGCTCATAGATGTTTTGGGTGGTTAGACTGATCTGCCAATCGTAGGACCTTCCAAATACTGCTCTAATCAAGGGTGAATTCAGTTGTTTCCATCCCCAAGATGACTCATTCAATGTGAAACGCAGAGTATTATTTTCATGACTCAATGTATAGCGATTACGATAGGATGAATTCTCGTTAGCCTGTTCCCATTCATTATAATCAAATTGTGAGTTAAAGTTCCATGATTTTGTCAATTCTTCAGTTGATACTATACTAAGGGTTTGGTTTCCTTTATTTAATGGAAATGCTTGTGATAGCCACCAGTTTTGATCTTGTTCAGCGAGTACAAGGGAATTATTACCCAATTTAAGTCGATCAATACTCATACTAGGAGCCGCTAGTCGATATACTCCTGACACAGGAATTTTGAAGGTTTGATCTTGAAAAAATTCCTCAGAAGCAACAGGTGCGCCTAAGAGAATAATATCTTGGTTCTTTAGGAATTCTTTAACTTTTAATTCCCTGTTGTTTATTTCACTGGTCGGGATCAATTCCAGTAAATTTACCGCATTAAATCCAGCCGTATTTTGTATATAAAGGTAATGTTTGCCTCTCTCCAAAAAAATTGAATCTAATACTTTCCATTGGAAAGAAGAAAATAATTCCTGAGTTGAAATTCGCATCTCTTCCTGATTGTCTAATGTTAGTTTTAATTCTCCACCTGTGGGTGCGTAAAGAGCACGAATTCTGAATTCATAAGTATCTGATTTTTTTATTGTGAAAGGGACTGACATTATACTTGCTTTTTCAAAACGCGTAAAGTTATAAAATGAAATATCATCAATTCCATATTTACTAGAGCTATTCGGATTTTGTTTTGCAAGGATTAGAAATTGGATTAAGTTTGTGTCATTTGGAATAAATCCTATCTTTTCGATTTGTTGGCTGTCAAAACTTCCTTTCAGATCTGTAACAAGAGGAATTGTATCCGAAAGCCCATACTCATTGTATAAATTCATTCTTATTATAAAATCGCTCATATTTCTTCCCCAAACGTTGAGTTTTACTCCTAACCAATGATTTTTGATTAATGGTGGGAATCTACGTTGAGCAGTTTGCCAGATTACGGAATTTCCTCTAGAAATCGTTCCTGTTAGACCACCCTTGGGGTCAAATTCTGTGCTTTGGTTTAGAATTATCTGGTCTCCAATACTGTAAAATTCTTCTCTGTCTTCGTCAAAGTTGATAGATGCAGAAATACTTCCTTCATCTAATTTGATGTCTTCAGGAAGCACAAAAGGGGATTCTGTATAACTAACTGTCTTACCAAAATCAAGCTGTGAGGTAGTTATTTTATTAGCGCTCCGAATTTGATTCCATTGGAGTGGTAAGTCTATCAATCGCTTCTGTGAAGCATAAAGGCTATTCCATCCAGTTGTGAGTTCTTGAAACCTCTCAATTTGACCAGGGATAATCGTTTTAGTGGAAGGATGTAATAACAAATCTAAATCTGAGATATCTTGCCCCAAATCCAAAACAATACCATCGGCAGCATCTAAATCTCTTGATGCTTCGAGATCTTGATCCAAAAATCTAAAATATTGCTCCTTAAGGGAGAATCCTGGTGCCTCTACCAATCGAGAGGTTAAATCTAGCCCACCTGAGGATAAAAACAGTTTTTGTGGGAATTGTATATTATTATCAAACTCGGTATTTTCAAAAATCCAAATATAGTCAAATCTCACTTTGAAAATTAAATCTGTTTGATTTTGTAAGGTTTCAAGAGCCTTTTCAGATAATCCTGCTAAATTCGGAATGTCATTATGAAAAACTAAGTATTTAATGCCAAATTGACTTAGCAAAGCACCAGCATTTTGTAGGGTTCCTTGTGTGAGGTGTGTTGGCATATCCCATCTTACAGCTAAATAATGATAATAAAAGGGACCAAACGCTGTTAGCGTAAGCATATACGGGTTTTTTGCCAATAATAGTCTTATATCAGTTATACCATAGCCTTCATACCAAGTTGCAGTTCTATGGGCATATTCTGGCATCCATAGTACGTGAAAACTTCCTTTTTGATTATTTAACCATTTTTCTGCTTCTAGAAATGATTCGGGAATTTCTTGTGGCTCAAGCTTTCCACTAAAATTTCCTGTAAACAAAGGCCAAGAAGATAGGAGGATTAGAACTAAAAAAATAAACGTAAAGAACAATCTAATCCTATTCCTGATTCTTATTGAAGTTTTTTTCAGTTTTTCAATTTTTTTAAACAATTCCAAAAAACCAAAGGAAGAGAGAAACGTAGAAAATAAAATAACTAGCTGTTGATGTCTAGGTGCTCTAAAAATCCGAGTTACTAAGGTATTGAAAGGGACATCATAAAAAATAATTTCCCAGAATTGCTTTGCCATATTGATTCCCACTGTAAAAAAGATCATCTCTATAAGTAAGATAGACAGGCAAAAAACTACTTTCTGTTGCTTGTGGGAACTCATGCCTATAAGTGCTGTAATAATGAGAAGATAATTTCCTAAATTAATCAGTAATTGCGCAAATACCGATGTAAGAGGGTTAGGCAATGACGTACTATTATACATAATGCCTGTCGAATGAACACCCATTCCTCTAAGCACATTTATCAGAGTTGCATTTTGATAGAAGTATTCATAAGTCAAAATATCAGCATTAGCTCCAATTAGAGATATATTATTTCTTAACAAGAAAAATGGAATCAGCCAGAAACTACAAAGGATTATGTAGACGAATAGTAGCTCAATGAAGAGACCTATTCTAGTAATAAGTTCTTTGCATATTTCTTGTCTACTTAAATTTGAATAAATAGCAAGGTACAAAATAGATATAAGAATATAATTACCAAAAATCAGTGGAATGTAAACCATCCAATGAACGTCTGAAGAGGCAAACACTAAGAGTGTAGCACCGATTATAACTAGACGTGGTCGCTTCTCCTCTAGAGCAATTACAAATGTTGTGAAGATTAAGGGTGCAAGAGCATAACCTACCCGAATCATAACATGTAATCCTTCTGCAAAGAAAAAGGGTGAGATTTCATATGCTACACCTGCAATTCCAGAAGCAATTCGCATAAGACCTTTGTTTTGTTCTGAACTTGTTTCGAGAAAATAAAGACAACAATAATAGGATGAGAGACCAGATACAACCATCATAAAGATAGATATTCCGACCATTAATTGTGTGGAGGTAGGATCAAATAGAATAACGATGGGAGCGAATAAGAGAAGAACGCTATATTCTGGAAATCTATAAATCGCTGGTGAGTTCGAATTTTTATTCCATGCTGAAAATAACGTACGATAGAGGTTTTTTGCTTGAAGTGGATACGTAAAATCATCTTGTTGAATAATCCCTCCATTTAAGATAAAATCATGAAAACAAACTAGTGAGAGAAGAAAATATAGACAAAAAAATAGTAAATCTTCCTTTCTACTTTTGACCCTCTCTTTAATTAATGAAAAATCATAGAATCTGAGTTTAAATCCAGAACCTCTTAATTCATTCATAAAATTGTCACCGTGTTTATTTAAAACATTGAAAGTACTTTATTGGACGGGTCTCGTTGCTATTTTAAGGGTTGATTTGTTTGGATAACTCGCTCTTGAACCTGCCTAGCAATGTCTAATAAAACTGCTGCTATCAGAAAGAGATAACTGGTCATTGCAAAGATTTCATCCCAAGGCTCCCATGAAAAAGTAATAGCGAACGCGAGTAAAAGCAAAGAAATGATACTGATGCCAAATAGAACATTTGAGCTTCTTTTTAGGAAAAACAATATGCACCAAATTCCAATTGTAAGACTATATAGCATTAGAAGAATTTGAGATTCCACATTTGATCCTCTGTCTCATTCATTTAAATTACGTGTCTAATGACTTTTTTCCTACAAATACCCAAGATTTCTTAATCTTTCTAAAACAATAGAATCTACTTCTTTCTTTTGTGACTCCTCAGGAATTTTAATTTCAAACATCTTTAATATCTTTAAAAGCTCCTCTACTTTGCTATTATTTACCTGAGCAAGATTTTTGTACTCTTTTGGATCATTGTACAAATTATATAGCTCTATCATGTTAAAACCTGAATTTTCTGGTTTTACAATTAATTTAAAATTTCCTTGTATAACAGATAGACGTTGAACTCCGTAAAAAAGTCCTTCTGAGATGATTAAAGATCCTTTCCCATTACGTTGGAGCAAATCTTGTTCTTTATGATTATGAATAGACGATGAATCGTCCTTTATGAGTTTCAGGATAGTTGGAGTAACATCAATTAGTCCAACATTTTCTTTTATAGAACCACGCTGAAAGTTTGGCGTAATAATAGAAAAAGGCACTTTAATCAGCTCATTGTAGAGTGTATGCCCGTGTTCATATCCACGATGATAATAATCTTTAGTTTGAGGGTAATCTATTCTCCTATGTTCGTTAAATTCTTCTCCATGGTCAGATAGAAAAAAAATGAACGTATTTCTTAGGAGATTTTTCTTCGCTAGCGTATTAATTACTTCTCCAATATAACGGTCGACAATAGCGATTTCTTTTGCATAATTTCTTTGCGCAATACTAAGAAGCCTTTTGTTCATGTTTTCCAGTTTCATTGCATAGAAAGGAGTGTTTAATAGTTTCAAATTCGAGAGAGCATAGGATATAAAGAATTTAAGCCAATTTTGGGGCATTCCATAAGGTGCGTGAGGATCCATAAAGTTTATCCAAAGAAAATAAGGTTCCTGTATTTGAGTAACAACATCTTTCAGCAACCTGACTAATTCTCTAGCAAAGAGTTCATAGGTTGATACAATCATTGTACGCAATTGATCTTCAGTATCTGGGAATAGGAGATTGCGTACTTTACGAAAAAAATTTGCATAACTGGGGAGATAGGGACTCTGAGCAAGATATTCATCAAATCCTCTGCAAAATCCAAATTCTTTAGTTAACCAGCCATTATTTCCTTGTAGACAGTATGTGTAATAATCGTTTTCCTTCATTATTTCGGGAAGATAGGGAATATTTGAGTTTAGTGAATTAAATACAAATGGCTCATTTTCTCTCCTCTTATTGACATACAATTCATGATCTTTAAGATATTGTGATGTCAGTAATGTTGCGAAAGAAGTTCCAGTCCACGGAGAATGAGAATATGCATTTTCAAACCATATTCCATTCTTTTTAAACCATGTTAGATTTGGCAGCTGATTAATTCCAAATCTTTGGGCAAAAGAAATAAAATCTGCTCTTAAGGTGTCTATTGTCAGCAAGAGGATATTGGGTTGATTTGTCATTAGAAACCCACTATAATACAGTGTCTTTCTTTATGATGACTAGTTATTCATAAACAAGCAAAAGGCTTTTCTTTCAAGTGCTAGCCAATGAGAATCTGTGAACGCCTTAAAAAAATATTCTTAATTAATTATGTCTCCTCTTTCATGGATTGAAGGATTGATTTTCCATCTATCGATATGGGCGCAGATAATTTTAGAAGTTCAATGACTGTAGGAAATATATCAGTGATTTGGGGATTAATTTGATAGTTATGAGGAATAGCTGGTCCAGCCATCGCTATCATACCTTTTTCGCAATGATCGCCTGGTCGGTATACATTTCCTTGCATAGGTGAATTGAAAATTCTTCTAGATGTCTTTTCTGCAAAAAACTCAATTCCTGAAGACTTCTGTAGTATGATATCTGGAATTTGACCGATATTATCTCCCTTATAGATCTCTTCTTTTTTATATGCCCTTCTAATTACTTTCTTTCCACTTTTTGGCTCGATAAGCTTATCACTTGCTGAAATAATTTTAGTTCGGATTTGTTCATATTCTTGAGGGAGAACAGTGCCTTTGGGTTCTCTCCCTTTTAGATTTACTTGAATCATGCTATATGTTCCTGGGACAAAAAATGCTTTCGTTTGTTGCCAATCAACATCAAAATAAGTTCCTATAAGACCTTGAGATCGGAGGATTCTGCTAAGAAGGGAACTTTTCTTGATTTTCCACACAAAATTACGCATCCTCAATTGGAGGAGTGATCTTTGAATTGCTTCAGGAGATATGAATTTTATATTAGGTCTCACTGGTCTAATTTCTCTTCGAAACTTGAGCAAACCTAGACTTCTAAGCCAGTTATACATATTTATGTGCCATATTACTCTTTCAAACCCATGATCAGAACAGATAATTAATGTGGTTTCATTTTCATTAAGCTTTTGTCGGATTCGGGAAATAATTCTATCTAGAATTTGATAAATTGCTAATAATACTGGTGGTTTATTCCAAAAGAAATGTTGTATGACATCAGGAGCTCGAAAAATGATAATAAAAAGCACCCATTGTTCTCTTTGAAGTAACCAATGGACCAAATGTTCTCTAGCTTCCATAACGGTTATAATTTTATTTAATAACTGTTTCTTATTTCCTGTAAGTCGGAAGAGTTCTTCATCAAAATCAATATCATAAGAAGGGATATTTTTGAATATTTCTCCTTTGAAACTTGCAGGATATACAAAATTTGCATTTTTTGAAGGTGCTCCTAATCCCGATATCATAATCCCATTGACAGGATCAGGCGGATATGTGATTGGCACATTGATAACTATTACTCTTTTGTCAAATTCTGAAACCACAGTCCAAAGCGGCTTCGCTTTGCGGTCTTTTGCGGATACAGGTGTTATATCATAGGTACCATCTTTAATTTTCACAAACCCATAGATTCCATGTTTACCAGGATTTACACCAGTGAACATAGAAGTCCATGCAATAGGTGAAAGTGGTGGAATTGTAGAGCGGAGTACCCCCCAAGATCCTTCTTTTTGTAGTTTAGCGAAGGTAGGAAGCTTTCCTAACTTGATCCATGGATCAATGATATCCCAGGATCCTCCATCGATCCCCATGATCATCACTCGATGTAAACCCACTATTATACCAACTGAGGTCTTTTTCTCAAAATTACATATACATCAGAAATTAAGTAACTATAAATAACCGAGGGCTTTTAACCGTGCTTTTATTTGCTCTTCTTCTTTATCGGAATAATCATTTGGTTTTTCTTTAGTGCCCAAGTTATAGTTAGACAAATATTCATCTATAGCTCTAATCACTACAGTTGTGATGTCCTTCTCAGGCAAAATCGGTAATAGTTTCTTTATTTTTTCATATAATGGTCTAGGAATTTCAATTTTGCATGTTTTTTTCGATCTTGTAACTATTTTCATTAAATGCCGCCTATTTTTCTCATAAAGTTACTTCGGAAAATAAATTAATAGATTTAAGTAGATTTGCTATTCAGGCTTAATATAATGTCTGTATCATCAAAACCTCAAAATGAAGAGGCTAAGTTAGAACTTGAAAGAGAATTATCGCTAAAAAATACAATAAAAAAGCGTTCTCGGGTTAATAGTGATCCCCTGAAGCTTTCTATTGTAATTCCCGCCCATAATGAAGAAGCCCGTATAGCTTCAACTCTTGAATCTTATTCCCGTTACTTTATTGTAGATAAATCTTCCTCTACTGAAATCATAGTGATAATAAATGGAAGTACCGATCGTACCGTTGAGATAGTACATCACATTGCTTCTAAATACCCTTTAATTGACTCAATCAATGTTCCTTCGAGGATAGGCAAAGGTGGTGCAATTAAAGTTGGATCCATGGTTTCTAAAGCTCCAGTAATTGCTTGGGTCGATGCTGATGGTTCTACATCTCCTTCTGAATTAGATCGACTTGTTAAACTTCATTCGAAATTACAAGCTGTGGGCGTAATTGGCTCTCGTTATCTCTCGAATTCTCGGATCCTCGGAAATCTTCCCCTTCGAAGACGGATTGCCAGTCGATCCTTTAACCTTTTAGCTCGTTTTCTCTTAGATTTACCTTATTACGATACTCAATGTGGGGCAAAGGTGTTTTATAGGAAGGACATTCTCCCTGTCCTAAGAAATCTACGTTTTCATGGTTGGACATTTGATCTTTATGTCCTCTACACCTTGAAATCAGCAAATAAGGTAGTTGTTGAATCCCCAATAGTCTGGATAAATAAAGAGGGTTCAAAACTAATTTTAAGGTCTGCTATTCCAAATATGCTACTTGCTATTCTTAAAATTTGGTTTTTCTTACATTGGTCTAATAATAGATCACGTAAATTCAATACTTCCTAATATAAAGGATATAATCTTCTCCCTATCCACAAGGGCTGATCATTTTGCGAATTCTAATACTAAATTGGCGCGATCCTACCCATCCTCAGGCAGGTGGGTGTGAAGAATATCTAAGGGCTCTTTCTGTTATTTGGATCTCCCAAAAGCATGAAGTGACTTGGTTTTGTGGCACATATCCGGGCTGCAAGAAACAGGAAGTTCTGGCTGGTGTTCACATCCAACGAAAAGGCGGTAAATATGGCGTATACCTATGGACTGCCTTGAAGGTCTTAATACAAAGTAAGAAGTATGATATTATTCTTGATTGTGAAAATGGCATCCCATTTTTCTCACCATTATTTGCACCACTGAAATCCAAGATTCTTATCGTTCATCATGTTCATATTGAAGTTTTCCATAAAGAAATGAAATTTCCATTGAATTGGATTGGCGTGTTTTTAGAGTCTAAACTTATGTCCTTATTATATCGCTCTATTCATTGTATTACTGTTTCCCCAAGTTCGCTGGAAGAGCTGATTACTCTAGGTTTTAAAAAAAGAAATCTTTCTATAATCTATAATGGTGTAGAATTGTCTCTCCATTCTGTAATTTCACCTAAGGGTCAAAAAGATGAGCCTTTTATTTTATATCTTGGTCGAGTAAAGAAGTATAAAAGCATTGAAACGTTATTGCTTGCTTTTTTTCTCATTCATGAACGCTTTCCTAATCTTAAGCTGGTGATTGCTGGAAGGGGAGATTATATAAGTGTATTAAAAGAAATTATAAAAACAAAGAACCTTGAAAATAAAGTAAAATTCTTGGGATATGTTTCTGAAGAGCAAAAGATAGCTCTTCTACAAAAGACCATTGTTATGATTCAACCTTCTCAAAAAGAAGGATGGGGTGTAGTTGTAATCGAGGCAAATGCTTGCGGTACCCCTTGCATTGCTGCAAATGTCCCAGGACTCCGTGATTCTGTTGTCGACGGAGTAACTGGTCTTTTATTTCGTTATGGTGATCCCCACTCCCTTGCTGAAAAGCTTGAACAAATTTTAAGTTCAGTTAGCCTAAGAGAACAACTTTCGGAAAAAGCATTAACTTGGTCAGAAAAGTTTCGTTGGGAAAAATCAGCTGAGAAGGCTATGTATATAGTAAAGAGAGAAATTACCAAAAAATACTCTTAATGTCTCTTCTGCTTTCTAGCTGAATTAAGAATAAGTTACGAGATCCAAAATTTTCCTTCAAGCTAAATATTCATTTTTTCAAGAGTCTAAATTAAAAACTCATGTGTTTTTATATTTCATCATGTTTAAATAAGCTTAACAACCAAAAAAAACAGTTTCTTTCCTTCTAAAAGGGAATTTGTCTCCCTTATTCAGAAATTATTTCCCCCTATAATATATTAAGGTAGAAAGAGGTCGGAATATCCTGGCTATGCTTAAAATTTTTCATAAAAGGACCCAACAGATAGATCTCCTGAAAGGGGGGCATTACATCCTCATTGGAAGTACTATCGTTAATATCTGCAACTTTTTCTTTCAAGTAATCATTGGACGAGTTCTTGGACCCGCTGATTATTCAACCCTCGCTGCAACGGTTTCAATTATTGTGATCCTCACTTTTCCAGGCGCTAGCATCGAAACTGCTGTTAGTCGTCGAGTCGCAGAGCTTGCTTCTGAAAACAATAAAATGGCAATACCTGCTTTTATTCGTGCGTTAATTCTGAAATTAATCCTAATTGCCTTGTTATTCATCATAGTTATCCTTTTTTTTGGCGTTGAGTTACTTAAAAGCCTGAATCTCCCCTCTACTATTGTGTTTATCTTTATTGCCCAAATATTCTTCTCAGCAATCTCTCCTGTAATTAGAGGTACACTCTTGGGAATCCGTCGTGAGCTCTTCTATTCTATTGTTTTAGTTTTTTCATCAATAATGAAACTAGTCCTAGGTATTATTTTTGTTAGTCTAAGTTTAGGTGTAGATATAGTTGCTAGTGCTTTTCTTGCAGGTCCAATTCTCGCTCATATGATTGCTTTTTTCTACTTACGGGAACTTTTTTTTAGACAACAAGACGAAGCCTCATCTATAGAAGTCAACTACAAAGATCTGTTCACTGAAATCCTTCCAATTCTTTTAATATCATTTGGTCTACTCTTATTCACTCAAATTGATCTTGTACTAACTAAGGCATTTTTTTCAGCTAACGATGCTGGTTATTATGCAGCAGCATCCAATATCGGAAAAATAATAGTCTATTTACCTGGTTCTCTGGTAGTAATAATAGTCCCCCGAACAACAGGTTATCGGACTCGTGAAATGCAAACTCTACGAGTCCTTTTTGAGGGATTATTGGTTACAGGGGTTCTATCCTTTTTTATCTTCCTTGGATTCTTCTTCTGGCCAGATATTCCTGTATTGATAATTTATGGGGAATCCTTTGCAGGAGCGACTTCTCTTGTGCGCTATTTTTCTCTAATTATGGTGGTCTTTAGTCTATTAAGAGTTGTAGTCAGTTATAACCTTGCAATGAGAAGATATATTGTTCTATTCCCTGTTTTTCTCTTTCCCTTCTGTGAGTTAATATTAATAATTTTACTTCATACATCTCTATGGATAGTTCAAACAATTCTACTAGGGTGTGTATTAGGGGGATTTGTGGTATCTTTGCTCTTTACTCTCTATTACGATTTCATAAGCTCTACTAATTCAATTTCTTATGATAGAGTTTCTTCTCCTTGATTTTTTAAAAAAAACTTCATTATCCTTTCTATTGTACGTTCTGGACTGGAGAGAACCGCTTTTGCCTTAATAACTTATTGATGTACTCTTCGCCAAATAACT
>JAEOTF010000400.1 GCA_016840025.1 Candidatus Hodarchaeota archaeon | reverse complement strand
GATCCGTATGCATATTCTTCGGGCGGTTTCTGGTTTATTTCATAGTCCCATTCGTCTTTAAGGCGTTCATGCCATCGGGGGTGGTTGGTAAGACGGTTTTGGTCTGAGACGTATTTGCAGTCTGGACAGTTTGAAGGATAGTATGAACTAGTGCGTATGTGTATTGCAGCTTTCCATTCATGCCCTTTTTTCTGACATTTCCATCCAACGGATTTTTTTGATGCGTATGCATATTTTTCTGGCGGTTTCTGGTTTATTTCATAGTTCCATTCATCTTTAAGGCGTTCATGCCATCGGGGGTGGTTGGTGAGACGATTTTGGTCTGAGACGACCTTCCCTTTACAGGAAGGGCAGTTACTAGGATTTTTCATGGTTCGATTGTGGATTGTTGCGTCCCATTTATATCCACAGTTAGATTTGGAGCATTTCCACCAAATTTTATCTTTTTTTGAGCCTGCGGGAAAATATTTGGGAAGAATAAGGTTTTTTGAATAATCCCATTCGCCTTTAAGGTATTCATGCCATAGGGGGTGGTTGGTGAGGCGATTCGAGTCTGTAAGGCGTTTGCATGTTCGACAATAGCGACTTTTTTTCAGAGTTCGAGAGCGAATAATAGCTTCCCATTGACGTTTACATTGGCATTTCCATGATACCACGTTATTTGATAAATAAGAATATTTTTCGGGTTTTCTTTTGTTTTTGAAGTAATTTCATTCGTCTTTAAGGTATTCATTCCATAAGGGATGTTTAATAAGACGAGTTTCTTTCTTCTTAGATTTTTTTCGGTTTTTAGATATAGATTCAGGTTTTTTTTGGGTGGTTTGCCTAGAAGCGGTGTTTGTTGGTTTTTTTTCCTTTCTAGTTGTGTTTCTCAGAGTGCTAGAAGGATGAGGATATGAGGAATAAATATCGTTGACGAGGGGGTTTCCGAAATAGTAGTCTCTTGATTCATTAATTAGATATCTGGATTCATTAAAGGTAAGAATTTTGAAGTGGGGGTTATTTTTAAGAACAGATTCTATAAAATAGTCTTCGTGGGTGAGGTTAGGGAAAATAGAAGAATTAAGAATCATTCCTGTGTATTCATGGTATTTGAAACGCTCTGCAAAAGAATAAGTCTCTTTTTCAATGTTTATAGGAATAAATAAGGGATGAATATAGAGATTAGGATTTGAGGAAGGAGAGGTATAGAAGTTGGGGGATTGCATGACTCACCCTCAAGTAAAGAAAGTGGGATGGGAATAAGTTCTCCTCCCTCTTCTTGGTATTTAAGGCGTCAGAAGACAGAGGAGTCAAAGTGATTCCTCGTTTATTTGAAAAGATAGGGAATTTCCGCCAATAATTTGAACCAAGTTTGCTGGGGTGCAAGGAAGAACAATTCTCTAGCCTAATTGGCTTTTTTTTTAAAGATTCCTATGTAATCCGACTTTATTTCCTGAAGACAACCCCAGCTTCTTACTCATAAGGTGAAGATGGAAAACTCGAGCGGTTTGTATGTTTCCGCGTGCAATGATTTTTTAACCCAGGAATACGCCCAGGAAAGGTAGTAATGATCGTATTTATGTCCTGTACTAATTCTTCTTCCATAGAACGAGAAGGGGTGTGGTTTAAGATATGAATTTGAGTGTTATAGCTTTAAAAACAGGTCTGGAGGTAAGGAAACGCAAAGCGGATTAAACGATCGCGATAGGTGACAATAACTCGTGCAAAGCAGCAATTTTACGATGAAAGAAGTTCTAAAGTGAGAGGTTCTATCTAATATGCTTGACGATAATGTTTTTTATCATGTTTATTCCTCCAAGACCTCACCAAGACAAGTTACGTATTTATCCAAGTCTTCTTTTGTATGAATTTCGGTTGTACATACAAGTAAGCAATTTTTTAACTGAGAAAAGGTAGATTCTAAAGGAATTCCTCCAAAGATATTATGGTTAAGAAGATCTTTAAGTATTTGAGAAACTGGTTTGTCAATTGCTCCAAAATCTATCACAAATTCTTTGAAATGTGAAGCTGTAAATTTTGGAACTTTTACTCTTGGAAGTGTCTGAAGCTGGTTTTGTAGATAATAAGAATTTACCAACAATTTTCTACCTAACTCATACAAACCTCGTTTTCCAAGAAGAGCAAGATACACAGCTGCTCCAATTGCGTTAAGAGCATGATTCGTACAAATATTAGATGTCGCTTTTTCTCGTCGTATATGTTGTTCTCGTGTCTGAAGTGTCATAACATAGCCACGATGTTCACCTGACTTAGTTAATGTGGCACCTATTACACGTCCCGGAAATTGGCGCATAAATTTCTTATCTTCTCTCACTGCGAAGATACCAAGAAGATGCCCACCAAAATTTGGATGCCCACCGAAAGGTTGGCCTTCAGCTACCGCAATATCAGCTCCTAAATTACCAGGCGAACGAACAACACCTAAACAAGTAGGATCAACACCTAAAACAAAAAGAGATTTGTTTTTATGAGTCATATCAACAATTTCTGGTATTTGAGGTTCAAAATAACCTAAATAGGTTGGGTTTTCGATATATACCCCTGCTATATTAGCAGAAAGCTTCTTAGATAGATCTTCAAGGTTGAGAAGGCCATTAACTGGATCATAAGAAACATCAATAATTTTCATTCCAACTGGGCGAGTATAGGTTTCTAAGACTGCTCTCCGCTCAGGGCTAATAGTTTGAGGAATAAGAAAATCAGTTTTTCGAGTAACCCGCTGACACATCCGAGCAGCTTCACCCAAGGCTGTTGCCCAGTCATACATTGAATTATTTACAATAGGTAAGTCAAATAACTCCCCAATTAAACTTTGATACTCAAATAAGCTTTGTAAAGAACCTTGAGAAACTTCAGGCTGATAAGGTGTGTAAGCTGAGAGAAATTCATCCCGACCAGTAATGGCATCTACAACGGCTGGAACATGATGAGGCCAGACCCCACCACCAAGAAAAGACAGCACCTCAGCATCCGTGTAATTGCACTGAGTTACTGCTTGTACATGATTTCGAAGATAGATTTCGCTGTGGGATGGGGGGAGGTTTAAGGAATCTTTTAACCGACACTCTTCGGGAATATCTGCAAATAGAGATTCCAAAGACTCTAAATTCATCTCCTGTAACATTGCTTTTTGATCCTTGCGGGAAACTGGGATATAAGGGTATTTAGCATCCAATTCGGTCACCTAGTTAACGGTTTTCGCTTTGCCAGGCTATTTGGGGAGATTATTGGAGTTGAACATCTTTAATCTCTGTAAACAAGAGAGGCGTTGGTGATAACGCCACGAGTGGTCTCAACCAGTTTTCGGGTGACGTCAGTCTTTCTTCGAAGACCAGGAAGAAGTCTGTCAGGATAGTCTAATGAAAAAAGCATACTATGAATATCATCCATCAATTCAAGAGCATTATTGATTGGAAGGAGATCTTTTTTCTCTTCTACTCTTCGAACACTATCGAGACACCAGCGGCGAATCTCCCCAACAAAATCCGCTAATCCCAGAAGAAACGCATGCATAGGAACCCCCATTTCAGTGTAACTTGGAAATTCTCTTCCTTCTTTAAAAGAAAGAAGAAATTGTGCTTCGGCGTACTCCTGAAACGCTACTATAGTCGAACTCTCATTTAATCCTGCAAATTCATCTGTAAGTGCTTTTAAACGGTTCAAAATCTCACGTGATTTGATTAATTTCTCTTTTGCCGCTTGTTTTTTGTTACGATGAAGCAGTTTAATAGATTCAGCACAATACCGTATTGTTCGTCTTGTAAGTCGAAGTATCTCCTCTCTAGCCTGGTCTTGTTGGTCAAGTGTCTTTCTAATATCCTTAATTACTTCTTCAAGTCCATTCTGGATTGTCATTGGAAAAATTCGCCACTTATTTGCTGAAACCCTTATTAAGTTTTAAACTACTACTTCTTCTAACAATAGGCAGCTTTTTCCGTATTAGAGTAATATTCTCTGGAAGAAGTCTGTAGAGTCCAAAAACTGATACACAGGCATGGAGAAACCCATGAATTCTATGGAATACTCTCTTAATAATGTTTTAAGAGACTCTAAGCCTATCTATTGGCATCAAAGACACTATCTGTACCAAACTATAATCGATCATTGGTCAAAAACAGGTGATTTCAACCAAGAAGAAGTGGACGGGTGTTTGAATTTAATCATTGGTGACCAGAGTCAAAAAGACGCATTAGGAGTTCCCTTCCCGCTATTGAATTTTTTTGAGTATTGTGTATCCCAGGCTAATAAGGTTGGATCAGAAACCTATATTCAAATTCTACCTCTTCTCAAAGAGATTATAACAGCCTACTCCGATCTTAAACGATTATTAAATTCAAACGCTTCAGATACAATTGGAAATATGATCTTGGGTGCTCGAGGGAGATTGAAATTAGAGATTTGGAGTGAGGGAGAATTGGATCAGGTTCTCCAAGATTGGAAAAAAATTGATCTTGAGCCTGTTTCCCCACAAATGGTTCTTGAGGCCATTATTAACAAGGGGCGTGCTCGGGTATTGTTATTAGAAAAAAATCCTTGGCTTTTAGCTCGTTTAGTGAAGGTTTTTCCATCAATCCTTGGCAATACGGAACCCTTCCGCTCAGCAGATAAAACAGCGGACTTACCAGAAGAAAGTATCAAATATATGGAAATTCAAGACGCTTTAAACCAAGACCTTTCCTTGGAGCAGCTATACGAAGATGCATTAAACCAGGGAAAAAATGCACCATTCCATCGAAATCGACGGGTAGCAGAATTAAAAAAATATGAGGTGGGATATCGGTGTCAATTATGCCCAGATACGCGATTCTCGCATAAAAACCAACTATCAACCCACCATCTAAAGCCGTTTAGTGAAGGAGGAACTGATAATCCAGAAAATCTTATTGTTGTATGTAACTTTCACCATCAAGAATTACATACATCTCTTCATTATAAAATAGAGATTACAGAACAACAAATCAGAATAGAGTTGGACAAAGTCTGTTACTTCATCTGGAAGTAGGACTTATGTAAATAAACTTCTCAACCCAGGAATAACCAGAGGATGGGTGTTATTGGAAAGAATAGTGACCAAACTATCGGCTTTTTCTGCAACTAATTCATATTGGGTAGGTAAATTTTGTTGTAGTTGCTCCGTAAATTTCGTAATTTCAGCATGGTAGGGCATCGCTTCCCTCCTAATTCGCTTTTGTGCGAATCCTACGTGAACCACCCCTTTAATCTCTATAAAAGATGGTTGCATCCGATTTAACAACTTAGTATAACCCTTGGCACCAACAAAGTTGCTACCTTTGGCAACCGTGAGCCGCCCCACTGTGCGTTCAGGATATTGGTCTCCAATAATATCTAAGGTTTCTAAAATCCTCGTCCAACCGTTCTTAACCTCAGGACGACAAGTCTTCCGATATATTTGTTCATTAGGGGCAGGGATTGTGACATAGAGTTGGGTGGGGTAGGTACCTTCGTCTATAAAACGTTGAACTGCCTCGGGAAACGTCCCATTTGTAACAATAAATACAGTAAATCCTTGATCCTTAAATTTAGTAATTAATTCGGGCATAAAGGGGTACAGTAGAGGTTCTCCCGCAAGTGAAAAAGTAATGTGCTTAGGATCTTTTGCTTCAACATACCGTTCTTTAGGAATCGGGTCTCCCACTTGAGCGCCGTAACCACTTAAAATTCTTTTCCAACCCCACAACAACCCTTTAATCACTTCATCGGGAGTATTAAAGTACTTTTTGTATTTGGTTTCAACAGGATCAGAATCGTTGATGAAATGACTATATTGAGAATCCAAACCAAGATCGGACTCTTGTACCCGCCAACAAAACACACATCTATGATTACAAATCATATTGGGGGTTGATTGAACGCATCTATGAGCTTGGATGCCATAATAACCTTTATAACAAGGACGCCCTTCCACTAATAGATTGTGGGTCCACCGACACTTCTTCACTGCCACCTGTTTTCCCCAAAGCTGGTATTTTTGATGTAGATACTTTTCACGAAGAAGATTGGGAAGAATGGACACTTATCGAACCACCAAGCTGTTAAGAAAGAGCACATATAAAGAATCTATTAAAAACGTTTAGTTTTACGGATTATTCAATGTTAATTGGTTGTTTTTCTCTGATAGACTGTAGTGCCGCAGACGCAATTTTAATAG
This sequence comes from Candidatus Hodarchaeota archaeon, assembly GCA_016840025.1. The sequence goes on along the minus strand of JAEOTF010000400.1, from coordinate 17,050 downwards.
TTTGGAGTCCGTCCTCTCCTGTCGCTTTTGGTGCTGTATTGGTTTGTACTGCACGAACAAAATCCTCTAATTCGTTCTTAAGTGGTTCTCTTTTTTCAATAAATGGCTGCCAACGAGATAGCTGTCCAAGCTTTTCGACTAATTCATCAAAATTTTGATATTGCAGATCACCCACCTCACCTCGTAATTCAATTTGCTGATTAATATAATCCAATTCTGCAAAAGACTTACTACCTGTAACAGATAGCGTCCTAACTCTGGTCTGTGTAAGCCAATCCGCTTCAATTGTACCTAACACCCCATTTTTAAATTCTAAGAGCATTACAGCATAATCTTCATGTGCGGTTTCTACGCTTCCACCTCGGCAGAAAACCGTAATCGGCTCACTATTGCACAATAACCGCATAATGTCAATGTCATGAACAGTCCAGTCAATAACAACACCAATATCTGTAATTCGTGGAGGGTAGGGACCTAATCTACGTGCAGAGCAAGTGAGGATTCTTCCTAGATCTCCTTTCCTTATCAACTCTTCAAGTTTTCGAATTGCAGGGTTGTACCTCTCTATATGACCCACCATCAAAACACGATCATTTTCATTTGCTTTGGTAACTAATTCTTCGGCTTCTTCTACGGACGCGGCTATGGGTTTTTCGACCAAAACATGAATACCTGCTTCCAAAAATGCCTTAGCAACACTTAAATGCAGTTTTGTTGGCACTGCAATTGATACCGCATCTAAATCCTCTTTATTAAGCATGTCCTGAAAATGTAAATACCCTTTACAAGGGTATTTGGCAATAATATGGTTTAAGGTTTCTTTGTTAGGATCAGAAACAGCCACTAACTCAACATCATTTATTTCTGAAAATACGCGAACATGGTTCCTCCCCATTGCGCCTACACCAATTACACCAACACGTAAAGTCATTATACTCGCCTATTTAACTTTTTTTATCGACATACACTCCAATAATGGCCACTATGATCAGGCTGCCGCAATGACAAACTATTCCTTATTTATGAACGCCAATAAACGGAAAGAGCGATCAACAGCCTTTCTAGTGCCTTCCTACTTTTAACTCTGCTTAAAGCAAATTTAAAGGAGAATAAAGACTAGCGATGATCGTGTCAATCCACTCCCTTTATTGAACATAAAGATGAACTTCTGATGTTTTGAGGTTCCAGTGATGGATGTTTCCACAGAGCAACTTGGAATTATTGGATTTGCCTTTTTCATCGCAGCTCTAACAACATTTCTTGTGATGCCTTATATTATCAAATTGTTAAAGAATCGTGGTTTGACAGGAATCGATGTTCATAAACTAGATAAACCAAGTATACCAGAGAGAGGAGGAATAGGGATCATCATTGGCTTGTTACTAGCAACCGGTATAGAGAGCCTTCTATTACCAAAATGGAATGCGCAAATTATTGCTTTTAGTGGAGTAGTCTTGGTAGGACTATTAATTGGTTTGTATGATGACCGATATAAAATTGGGGCGCTTACAAAGCCTATTTTACTTCTTTCGGCGGGATCACCTATCCTTGTACTAAACTACTTCGTTGAACTGTATGACGGGAGACCAAGCCTTCCTTTCATCGGTCCAGCAAGGCTTACACTAGTATACCCTCTTCTAATCCTCATTGCTATTTCTGTTACATCCAACGCAGTAAACATGTCGGACACCTTGAACGGAACAATGCCTATTACATGTATTATCGCTGTAGTGGCGATTTGCATCGGTGGAATTATCTTAGATTCCCCCGTTAGTTTGGTTCTTGGTTTACCTCTTTTAGGCGCATTACTTGGATATTTGTACTATAATCGATATCCTGCCAAAGTATTTTCAGGGGATACCGGATCACTCGCGGTGGGTGCATCTATTGGAGCCCTAGCAATTCTTGGAAGGGTGGAAGCTATTGCTATCGTGGCAATTATGCCTCTTATCCTTAACTCTTATTCCATCCTATTTTCTCTAGGGAGATTGATGGAAAGATCTGAAATTAGAAAAAGGCCAGTATATTTAGGCGAAGATGGGCGACTTTATGCTTCTGTAGAAAAGGGAGCACCAATTACGCTTATTCGAACAATACTGGCTTGTGGACCACTGTTTGAAAATCAAGTTGTACGTATAATGGCTATAATCGCACTAATGAGCGCAGTACTCGCAATAATTACCGCCTTCACGATGTAAATGGGATGTGAATAAAAGATGTCAAATGAACAACAGAAGATTCTTAGTCGATCGCTTGAAATAGGAAAAATCTTATTTCTCGCATGGGCACTAATGATGGCCATTTTTATTTTGCTTAAGTTGTTTATTGTTCCTTTACAAGTGATAGATGGGTGGATACCGTTTTTAATAGGCTCTATCAAAGTAGGAGTCGCAGGGGCAGCTTTCTTTGTATGGTTGGCTATCTGGAGAATCGCAATTGAGAAATATTTTTGGTCAAGGATAGAAAACACTTCATAGGAGAACTGCAGCGTGGCAAAAGAAACCTGTCTTAATCATCCTTCAGAACCCGGAGTGTGGCAATGTAACCATTGTAATAAAATGTTCTGTGAGAAATGCATCCGTTTATCTGAAACAGGGTTTGGAAAAATCTCTGGTCTGTCTACAGAGAAGTTAAAAAAAGCTAAAGATAAAAATAAAGAATTAATGTGTAATTCATGTTATTTTGAAACACGGACAAATTATGCGAAGACGTTAGTCGGTGTTCTAGGCGCACTACTGGCTTTTGAAATTCTTGCATTTATTTATTCTTTTCTAGTTGACTCTGAGTATCGCGGCGAATGGACTTTATCATTATTTGCCCTAACATTAATAGGAATTGGAGGAGGACTCGTTTACTGGTGGTTTCTCTTGCAAAATAAGCCAACCACTACTATAGAAGAGAATTAAGCGATGTTAAATAAGAATCTTGCCCCGTTAAATGAAAGAAAAATAATAGATGATCAATTGAAAATAGTAAAAAAGTCTAAATGAACTTATTCACAATAGGCATTCTCCTTCCAATCCCAAAAGCTTTTTTTGAAATTTTAATAGTATGAACGAGTTGTCTACGTTTAAATTCATTATTACGAATCATAAGACCAATCTCTTTAATTAATTCTGGATCCCATCCTTCATTAACTAACTCCGAAACACTCTTGTTGTTCTCAATAAATTCGGAAAGGATTGGATCAAGCTTATCATAAGAGGGTAAACTATCCGTATCGAACTGATTATCTTTAAGTTCTGCAGTGGGAGATCTGTCGATAATACCAAATGGAATAAGCTCTTTTTCTCGATTAATATATTCACATACTTTGATTAATTCTGTCTTGTACAAATCCCCCGGGACGTTTTTACCGCCAGAAGTATCCCCGTATAGCGTGCAATACCCCACCGCTATCTCTGATTTATTTCCAGTCGATAATAAGAGATAATTAAACTTATTTGACAAATGCATAAGCACAAGCGCTCGAAGACGGGCTTGAATGTTTTCTTCTGCAACACTTGGCTCACTTTTACCAATATTGTTTTCTAAAATTTCCAAACTGAACTTTCTTATTTCTTCAATTGATATGACTTTGAATTCAATCCCAAGGTTATGGGCTAATTGTTCAGAATACTCCAAACTCTGTTGACTCGAAAATTTTGTAGGCATGAAAACCCCAAGAACCCTTTCTGAGCCCACTGCTAGTTTAGCAACTACAGCAGTAAAGGCGGAGTCAATGCCCCCACTAAGGGCAACCATCAACTTACTAAAGCAACCTAATTTCTGATCATAATCTCGTAAGTTCAAAGTTAGTGCATCAATAATCTCCTGTTCTTTAGTACGTTTTCTCTTCGGTATTGGTATTCCTTCCCCGGTGTGAACGTTTAATTCATATGTCTCAAGGCATTCTTGGAAGGGAGGACATTCAAAAACAGTACGCCCTTTTTTATCCACAATCATACTTCGTCCATCAAAAACGATCTCATCTTGTCCCCCTACCATGTTAACATAAACAATGGGCACTCCTAAGGCTTTTGACTTGCTACTTAGAAGAAGTTCTCGTTCTTTAGGTTTTCCAAGATAAAAAGGTGAGGCATTAATGGTGATTAGGAACCTTGCTCCCTTTCTAACGAGCTCTTGACTCACTTTTATATCATATGTTGAGTCCCAGAGATCCTCGCATATTAACAGACCAATATCCCCCTTGGAAAAAGGAACAACTTGACGTTGTTTTGCAGCTTGAAAATATCTTGTTTCATCAAAAATGTCATATGTAGGTAGAAGGCTCTTATGATGAACTGATTTAATCTCTCCCTCGTTTATAAAGGCAACAGCATTAAATAACTCCCCCGTAACTGGATTTTTATCTATAAAACCTACAACAGCAGCGATATCTTTTGCAAATTCCGCAATTTCATGAATTGCTTCTTCATTTCTACTAATGAATTCATTAATAAATAATAAATCTTGAGGGGGATAACCAGGCACTGCCATCTCTGGGAATATTATTAATTCATTTTTTTGTTGTTGAGCCGTAGCTATCTGATCGATAATGAGTCTACTATTCCTAGTTATAGCGCCAACCGTTGGATTAATCTGCGCTATTGCCAAAGAGAGGGATCTTTCTAAGACTTCCACTATGGATGAACTCCTAATCCTCTGATTCTGAATTAATTCAAGAATTCAAAAATATTCTACCAAGGTAACAGTCGACTTATGATGTCTTTAAGTTTCTCTAAGCGGTTAAAAATGAAAAAGGAAACCAGAAATCAATATTTTCGGTTGTCTGAGCTAGGAAAGATAATGTATGCCCTTATCCCAACATTAAACGCTAACTAGGCACGAGGATAGTAACTAACGGGGCATAGTTGTATCATTAATTTCTTTTATGCATGTCTCACAATCGAAATCGCATTCTAGAGGGCAGACTGATGTGTGTATTGCCATTCGGCTACACCAGACCAACACTCCCGAAACTCCTTCTTTTGCCATTCCTAGACACCAAACAGGCCTTTACGACACCTCAAATGGGTTTTTTGTAATACTTTTTTTGCCTTTGTACTACGCTTTGGGCACTAAATAATTGATCTCTGTCCTACAGAATCCTAATCTAACCGACATTTCTACCTTCCTTAATTTTATGATAAGCCATTAAGTCTTCTGAAAAAGCGAAATATTAAACCGAATCTTTTCAAGAAATGCGTTTTTAGCCGACAAATACATTAAAACGATTTTTCAGCTGAAGACTCAACATGAATTATAACTTGAGAGAGAATTGGTAGGGTTTCACGAATATTCGTCTCTAAGCGTTTTGTAGCGTTATGAATTTGACGAACGTTTAGGTTTGGATCGGCATCACAGTGAAAAGTTACATGGTAATAACCAGACCCCAACGGAAACATTGTAATATCATGACAATTACGCAAAATCCCTTCTTTCTGAGTTAAAGATTGAATTTTATGTTTCAAAAGTTCCAGTGTTAACGAGAAATCCTTTTTCTCTGTAAATGGCTCTATATGAGTTATGACCTCGTGAATCAGAGGGTATATTTCTTTTAGATGGGCTTCAAACTTAGATACAGCATGATGGGCATCACCAATTGATTCCTCGGCATTTATTTCGATATGAAGAATTATGGTAGCTTGATTCTCAAACTCAAGAGCATGAATATTGTGAATATCCTTGATCCACTCAAAGTGTTCTGCTTCTTTTCTAATTGACTCAATTAAAAGAGGACATGTTTCTGTTTCGGGATGTATATGAATCATAACATCTGCTGGTCCTAAAAGTTGTTCAATAGCAAATTCTACGCGAGAAGCGATCTGATGCGCCTTTTCAAGAGGTAAACTTGGGTCAGCATGGATTTCTGCATCAACGAAGAGTATATGTCCAGACTTACGGACACGAATTCGCCCACAGGATGTTACACCTTCAATAGCTTCCACTGTAGTGTAAATCCGCTCTGTAAGCCCTAAAGGTGCACGGTCTAAAAGATAATCAATGGTTTCTCGTCCTAGCTTGGCTGTCAAATACATTACGATAATCGCAACTATTATGGCTGCTATAGGATCACCAAGAGGAAAACCAAAATGGGTAAAGATTAAGCCAACAAGGACAACACTGGAACTCAATATATCGGTACTGAAGTGCAAGGCATCGGCTTGCAAGGCTTGACTGTCATATTTTTTAGCAGCTTTGTAAAGGGCTCGTGATCGTGAATAATCGACAATGATTGCGAAAATTATAACTCCAAAGGCTATTGGATTCGTGTCCACTTCAATATCTGGCAGAATTATACGGCGTGTAGCTTCGTAAATGATCCAAACAACAGTAAGAGCAAGAAGAAGAGTCTCTATCAGTGCCGAAAGATTTTCAATTTTTCCATGACCGTATTGATGGTCCTCGTCAGCTGGTTTAGAAGCAGTTTGCACGGCAAATAAGGTTATACCCGCTGCTACAAGATCTAAAGCGGAATGAAGGGCTTCTGAGAGAATTCCAATTGAGTTAGTCATTAAACCTACAACAAGCTTAGTTACAGTCAGGATAATGGCAGCTATAACACTGGAAAACGCAACCCAAGTTTTTTCATTCATTCCAAAAAAACCGCGACCAGTTGACTCTATATCAGATGCTATCAAGGATAATCACTTAAAATCTTGAGTTTAATTTGAAGTAGTTAAGTTTGTTTCACCTGTCCTATCGAGTCCTCCCTAAAAGATTGTAACCTACTTATCTTTCTTGGTTTCATCTTGAATCGCTTCAGATGCTGCTTCGCTCACGATTTTTGCTGCACCCTTACCCACATTCTTCGTAGTTTTTTTAATCTTGGTTTTTCCCTCTTTTGGCATAAATAAAGCGCCTAGTCCAATAGCTGCTGCAGCAATAAGTAAACCTTTCTTAATACGACCCATTTAAAGAACCTCTTTTTATGAAAGATCTCGTCAATATTCATTTTTTCAGATCTAAATAGTTATCATTATCATTTTTTGACTTCATGCAATAACTATTAGACAAAGACAACATGGGCATTTAGGAGAAACTTGCTTGACGCTTGAGAAAGTTATAGATGCACTTGAAAGGAAAAGAGCTACAATTGGCAAGACAAGTTTGAAATACTACATTCCTTCATTATGGATGAATCCCACCTCTTTAAAGATCAAAAACTTGAGTGTAGAACCTTTTGAATTTTATATATCCACTATCCATAATATTCTCGAATCTCCTCATAACAGTCTTGTGAAAGGGGAAGGAAAAGGAGACTGGAGCAAAAATGCAGTCATTTACAATGTATTTGTTCGAACTACTACAGCTTTCGATCATAATCAAAACGGGCAATTAGATCTTTGTGTTTCCGAAGACAGATTCCTGGAAACAGGAACTTTCCTGAAAACAATCGCATTACTACCGTATGTTAAATACTTGGGGGCAAATACAATTCACCTTCTTCCTATCACTGCAATTGGGAAGGATGGTAATAAAGGGAAAATCGGTAGTCCTTACGCAATTCGGAATCCTTACCTGATAGATCCTAATCTTGCTGAACCGATTCTTCAATTAGACGCTAAAACAGAGTTTAAAGCCTTTGTTGAAGCAGCACATCATCTAGGTATACGAGTGGTGTTAGAATTTGTCTTACGTACCGCTGCTAAAGACTGTGATTGGGTAAAAGAGCACCCAGACTGGTTCTATTGGATTAAAGCGAATGTCAAAGACCGGTCTCCCAATATAATAGATGAAAATTCCTATGGAAATCCTATTTTTTCGCAAGAAGAACTCAATCAAATTAAGAAGAATGTAGGAGAAAATCGATTTGATAAGCTAATCCCCCCTCATGAGACTTACCAACGTATGTTTACAACTTTTCCTTCTTCTGAATCTATTAAGAAAGTTGGTACAAGTTACATTGGTACTCTCCCTAACGGGACACGTGTTCGTGTACCTGGAGCATTTGCGGATTGGCCACCAGATGATATACAACCACCATGGGGGGATATAACCTATCTACGACTCTACAATCATCCTGACTTCAACTATATTGCTTATAACACCATAAGAATGTATGATATCCGTCTTGCAGAACCCAAAAATACAAACCAGCCGCTATGGGATAAAATTGTTGGTGTTATCCCTTATTTTCAGAAGGAATTCAGCATCGATGGCATATTGTTAGACATGGGGCACGCCTTACCGGCCAGATTAAAGAAAACGATGATCACAGAAGCTCGACGAATCAAGCCCGACTTTGCTTTTTGGGATGAAAAATTCGATTTAGATGAAGATAGTAGGAAAAGCAGGAAGGAAGGTTATAACGCTATAGTAGGTAACTATTGGTGGACAGGATACCGATTAGACTATCTGTATAAATTCCTTCAAAGGCTGAGCGTAAAAGAACTACCGTTGCCCTTTTTCATCGCGCCAGAAACCCATAACACACCTAGAGCACAGGCAAGGAAATATGGAACACTCTTTTCAAAGATTTTGTGGACATTAGGGTGTTTACTCCCAGGAATACCTTTTATCCATTCGGGTTTTGAATTACAAGAGACCTATCCAATTAATACAGGACTAGATTTTACACCAGAGGAACTAAAAGAATATCCTTCAGAGAAACTTCCACTGTTTAGTGAACATGCTTATAATTGGTCTCCAAAGCCTAATATAATTAGTAACATACGGACAACTCTAAAAATAAGACAACAATTTGGGGAATTAATTACTGATCCAAACCCCAAGACTTTCTTTCTTTTAGAAACAGGCAATTCCAAAATTATTGGTATAAAGAGGGTAAAAGAATATAGTGATCAGCTTTTTGGTTTCTTCAATACAAATTTTGAAAATAATGAATGGTTAAATGCCCCATTAGAGAATGAAAAACTACAACTTCAACCACTAATGGGAGATATGGAAATCAAACAAAGAAACAAACATCTACAATGCAAGATGAGTCCAGGTCAAGTCTTATACTTTGTGAGAGTTTCTGAAAACGTTAATCGAATACACCAGAACGATAACCCTCAAGATCAAGAGTAACATGTATATAGCCTAATTCCTTTAACCGTCTCACAACTTCTCGAAAAGGGGCAAGCGAGTCAAGAGCGGACAATATCTCTGGATCAAGTTCAATTTTAGCTAATAAAGGTTCAAAGTCGCGTATTCTAAGGTTTTTAGGATTTTTTAATTCTTCTCGAAGGATTTCCTCTGCTTTGGCCACACGATTTATTCGATCAGAAGTGAGGGGTGAGTTATAAGGGAGACGAGTTGCTAAACAAGGGGAAGGGGGTTTAGTAGACACCGACAAACCGAATTCTTCCGCGAGTCTCCGAATCTCCTGTTTAGAGATATTGGATTCAAGATAGGGACTTAATGCTCCTCCTTCTTGTATTGCTTGAAGACCAGGTCTGTATCCTTCCAATTCACTTGTATTTGTACCTTCCACCACCATTTCGAATCCATTTTCATTGGCATAGTTCCTCAAAGTGCGAACAACTTGTTTTTTGCAAATATAACAACGATTTCGGGGATTATTATGGATTTCGGTTACCGAAAAAGAGTCAAAAGGAAGAATTGTATGTGGTAGTCCTAGTTCGGAGGTTACTTGTTTCGCTTCTTTTATTTCCTCATCACTAATCAGAGGTGAATGGATTGTAACGAGGTGAACTGTGTTTGCGCTCTCTTGAGCAAGTTTAGCTAACACAGTTGAATCAACTCCTCCAGAAAAAGCCACAATCACTTTTTTTCCACTTAAAAGAGAATAAACCTTCCTGACTTTCTCTTCAAGATTGTTGTTTTGATCCATATCAATCACTCTAAATCTTCACTCTTCTGGATTCCAGCACTATTTAATGCAATAAGAGCAGCCATAGCCCCAGCATTAAATCCAGAATCAATATTAACAACAGCTAGGCCCGGGCTGCAAGAACTCAGTATTGATAAAAGAGCTACGAAACCACCGTATGAAACACCATGTCCAACACTCGTAGGAACACCAATTACAGGAACTGGTACCATACTGGCAATAACACCTGGAAGAGATGCTTCCATTCCTGCACAAGCGATGATTGCAGCAACATTCTCACTCATTACCTGTTTTAAGGGAGTAACGAGGCGATGAATACCAGCAACCCCTACATCAATAAATGAGAGAACCTGACACTCCAAAAATTCGGCAGTAACACGAGCCTCTTCGGCTACAGGACGATCAGATGTGCCAGCTGCAAATATAGCAACTTTAGGACCAGGCATAACTGAATGGCCCAGATCGGCTTTTTTAACAATCACACATCGGGCTATTTCTTCTCCTTGAACCACTAGTCCATCATTCTCTAAAATGAGCAAGGTTTGAATGTGCGCAGGGGTTACCCTAGTGAGAAGAACTTTATTTTGTTTATCAATTACGCCCTTTACTATCTTAAGGCATTCTTCGGGTGTTTTATGCTCTGCATAAATCACTTCAGGGATACCACTTCGTTTATGTCGCTCTAAGTCAAATTGAGCGAGTGTATCAATATGGGCCAATGTTTGCTTCTTTAGTAGATTTTCTGCCTCTTCTAAACTGGTTGATCCTGCTAAGAGATCTTCAAGAACCTGACGAATATTTTTCATCATTCATCCCTCTTTTAGAATTAAAGAGGATATAGTTGTAGATAACTCTATTTGGCTAGAAAAAAGTTCTCTAAACAGCTTAACAATTCTTCAAAAAGGATTTTTTTGTTTCTAAATCAGAGTCCCATAAGTTCTTTGACATACCAATTATGAGAACTATCAAAGGGGGTATTATAAATGAGCTGAAGCACGAGAGTCCAGACGACCGTAAAAATAATGAAAAAAGAAATGGTTCCTTTTAAGAAGATTTTTCCTGTCTCCATTTCTTCTTCAGTAATGCCTATAACGTATCTGATGAGCCAGTAACTCATCAGAAGTACTATAAAAGCAAAGAAAAGCCCTCTTAATTCTGTGAATTCAAGTATCCCTGCGGTTAAACCCGAGGTAGCGCCCAACACCAGCTTTGTATAATACAATTTCAAATTTGGGGTGAGTTTTCTTATTTGTGAAGTGGTTGCAGTCACTTCTTCATCTTCTACTTTATCGATCTTGGGAAGGGAACTACGCTTCCTTCTCCTAGCGCTAGTTAGCCGTTTTCTGCTCATTTATTGTTCCTCGACAATCGGTAAGAGTGTTACTGAGCTGAAGAAGCTTGACTTAAAAGTCTTATAAAAGTGCATTTTCTAGAAGAAGAGAAAGGTGAAAAAGGTTGATCAAGCTTTCTGAGGGGCAATTTCTAGTAAAATTAGCAAGAGAAGCGATTAATGAATTTTTGAGAGAGAATAAACGCATTACTCCAACTGAAGATACCCCCCCTGTTCTACAAGAAGCTAGTGGGGTTTTTTGTACTCTTAACACGCTTGATGGCAACCTTCGTGGTTGCATTGGACATCCTTATCCAGACTCACCTCTTATTGAGGCGCTTATCGACTCAGCTATTTCTGCAGCAACCCGTGATCCGCGCTTCCCCCCTGTAAAGCTAGAAGAATTGGAGAAACTCACTATTGATGTCACTGTTCTCACCCCTCCTAAGTTGTTAGAAATCAATCACCCAAAAGAATATTTAGAAAAGATCAACATAGGAAAACACGGGTTGATTGCAGAGAGGGGATTACGAAAAGGATTGTTGCTTCCACAGGTGCCCGTAGAGTGGAATTGGGACATTGAAGAGTTTCTTGCCCACACATGCAATAAAGCGGGACTACCCTTAATGGCATGGACCGAAAAGGACACCAAGATCTATAGTTTTGAAGGGCAAATATTTGAAGAAGAAAACCCAAAGGGACCTATAGTAGAACGTCCCCTAATAAAAGACAGTTGTGAGGGTTAAACTCGCGCTGCTGGTTCGTGAAGATTTTTTAAGATATATTCCTTCCATTTCTCTATTGATTTTTCATCCTGAAGAATGCGGATGACATCTTGTTCGGAAATAGGCGGTTTAGGGGTAGGAGCGTGAATAGGGATCGAAAAAGGAAACGATATCAGTTCCTGCGGATTTAGCAGAAGAGGATATAATTTTCTGGTATTAAGACGTTGATCCATTGTGGTGATAGCCTGAGGATTGATATCGGAGAAGCTTATCCCATCCACAATTCCATCGGCACCTAACTGCTGACGAGCCCGTTCACCGACAAGAGATCGAATAATCACACACATGACACATTTAGGTGAATCGGAAGTATTTTCTAAGAGAGGGGTGAGATCAATTGACAAAGAAGGCATTTTTAGAAAATATTCTCTTATCAGTTTCTCGTTAGAGGTTGAGGACGGATGCAAGCATCTATCACTTTCCAAAAAAACGGGGTATGGCAGAACACCTCGCCTCAGCACTAAGAATAAGGCCATAAAGTCAAAGTTACAGGGACGAAGTAGGCCAATAGAGTACCCCTGCATGCCTGGTGGATAGCCGCTCAGGCCGGGTATTTTTTGGTAATAATAAAATGTCAAATCCTGCTTGATATCAACGTATAATTCATGCTGGGGGGTTGTGAGATCTACTTTAAGGGAGAGATGAGAAAAATGATTTAAGATAGCGGCGCCTATCTTTGCCGCCAGTTCAACTGAAGAGTAATTATGCTGACCTTCTCGTTTCACCCGTACAGCAAAAGTGTCATGCTTTTGCAGAAAGGAAGCAAAAAATTCAAGCGAGGTCGCTATGATTTCACCCTCTCCCGAGGTACTACTAATTGCTGGGCTTGTAGAAGCAATACCAGGTTCGTATTTTGAAAGTAACAGAGCGATTTTAAGAGCGGTCTCCTTATCGAACTGCCCTTCTATTAGGTAATATCCGCGAAAATAGCGAATACGAGTTCTTAGATAGTTGGAAAGACGACGTTGGATATTCGATTTAAGAAGACGAGTAATGCGACGTCTAGTAACATGTGATTTAATACCTATCTCCCCACCTTGTCTTGCAATCACCAACCACATGCGAATCTCCGTCATCGCTTACGGCCTCCTCTATTTAAGCGAAATATGATTATGGTGCCGAATCAGAGTAACTATAATTCGTCACGCTTCAGAATTGCCGGGTTTCATCACATCGGCACCAATAGAATCAGTTAACACGAAAATTTAAACACTTGTAGAAAAAAGGACAAAGTGAAAATTACTATTCAAGTTCGTCTTCACTCTCTTCTAATTCGTCTTCTTCACCGTAGCCACTACGAAGATCTTCAATAAGGTTGTTCAAGATCTCAAAGCGTTCTATTAACGCTTCTTGAAGTCTAGGAGCGAGGATTTGGGCTTTCTTACTTACTATAATTTTCATTGTGTCCTTATCACCCTCAAGTTCTTCTTCAGACCATTGCTCAGACAGAGAGCCGGGCTTCTTCTCAAGTAAGAATAGTGTGGTTTCCTGTCGTTGAAGGCTCACGTAGTGTGGTTGAACAATTGGACAATCCGAAAAGCCACATCGTCCGCTCAGAGAATATAAATGACTACAAGTTACTTTTCCCGGGGTTAATTGACCCTTATAAGCACATTGACCTTGTTTTATGGTTTCCCAATTGGTTAAGACTATTGGATCACTACTCATAATTTTCTCACTACTCATAGTAGCATGAAGCCACCGGTGGGACTTGAACCCACGGCCATCGGATATCCTGCGAAGGAAAGATGAAGATACAAGTCCGACGCTCTTGGCAAGAACTATTTTATTCGTTAATTCTACCAACTAAGCCACGGTGGCACGCTGTTTCATCAATCAACGAACAAACTCGTACCCATAAAAAAAGCTGCTACAAATAAGCTGTAAAGAGGAACTTATCAAAAAGCTAAATAGGGGGCCTAAAGTGACTAAATCGGGCAGACTACAGGATTCAAAATTTCCACTCGGTGAAGCCCTTCACCTAAGCATGGAAAATATTAAAAAAAGATTTGTTCGAACACTCATTACCACCCTAGGAATTATTCTCGGAATAGCGTTCATGTGTGCACTTTTGGCAATGAATCATATTATTCGGAAGTCAAATGATTCAAGTCTCAAAGGACAAGATATTGAAGCCTATCAATGGTGGTTAGTACTCATATCGTTGATTGTATGCGTTGTAGGAATAACTAATTCTATGTTAATGGCAGTAACCGAGCGGACAAAAGAGATTGGGGTCTATAAAACGTTAGGCGGGCAGAATACCCATATTCTTAAAATGTTTTTAGTAGAAAGCGCTATCCTAGGTAGTATTGGTGGATTTATTGGAGCAATTGTTGGGATTGTAGTAGGTGGCGCACTTTACTATTTTAAGGTCTCTGATGCATTTGATACCTTAATGGCTGATCCTATTTTTCTTGGAGGATTGATTGTAGGCGCTTTATTACTGGCAATATTGCTTTCTCTTTTAGCAACGATTTATCCAGCTATAAAGGGCGCTAGATTACGACCTGCTGAAGCTCTTCGATATGAAGTCTAAGTCATTATGGATAGTTTATTAGAAGAGAATGAGTGACCAGCCTATAAAAATAGCAAAAATTTATCCCCAGTACTCTCTAGTCCTAGTAAATTCTGTTTCTGCTTGAATAATTGCTCTGACTAAACCCATTTCATCTTTTGCATCAGGGTTACGTAAGATCCGAGCCGCTGTAACGGGCCCCACACCTCGACCAGCAATAACATAAGCCGCTCGTTTTCCAAAGCTTAGAACCAAGTCAGCTGCACGTTTAGCAGTTCTGAGATCTTTTCGCTCATCATCTTCTAATAAATCTAGATCACGCTGCTCTTTTCGTAGAAGTTTCTTTAGATTTGAAACACTTTCATGTGAGATAGCAATATATCTACTTTCACAGTGAGGACAAATAAGAAATTCTTCCAATGAGGCTATACGTCGTACTGTAGTCCAATCACAGTTGATATTCATGCATGTAAGACGAACATATGTTTGTTCCAGTCTTTTTTTTACTGTATTGAGAATTACGCGGGTGGGGGTTGTACGAAAGAGATGCACTTGTGATGCATTGGTAGAAGCTTGAGCTAATGGTGAACCAGTCCTGGAAAGAACACGATCCAATTGGATCTCATTCAATATATTTAGCCTTTCGACGAAACGTTCAATAGCTGGAACATTTAACTTATCGAAAAAAATTTCATTTATTGCCTCCTCTCCTGCTGCGGTTTCTGCATATCTAGAGAGTATAGTTCTTAAAGGGACTCCACCTTCATAGTCTGTAGAAATTATCCCCATTCGTTTTGCAACAGTTTGTAAATGCCAGTAAAAAAGATCGGTTCGGCGTACAAAGTTTTCTAATAGAGGTCTTACAGTAGCAGGTTTCAGACTCCTAAGACACTCTATTACTTCCCCTGTCTTTGGATATGGTAATAATAGAATTATACAATAAGGATCAGAACGATATCCTATTGTACAACCTAACCTCATCTCCATTAAGCCTGAAAGAAGTATCCCTAACGTTTCAGAAGCTTTACTACCTAATAATGCATGAATAACAACTGTTGGGGTGAGAGATTCAACAATGACCCGACTATGCATCGGTATTCCTATTGTATCCAGCTGATTTTTTGCAAAGTTAGTGATGACCTGCTTGCCATATTCATCAACAGGAAGATTATGTGAATCGTAATTAAGCAATAAGTCACCTATTCCCTCTGCAACAGGTTGAGAGACAGGGATAAGTTCCCCAACCCAACTAGGGAGAGCATTTGGATCCCGAATTGGGCGTACATAGACTTTTTTCTTATCTTCCACAGAAAGTAACTCCCAAGCAGCACCCTTTAGTATAAATTTTACACCTTTCTCCCCTTTGCTCGCCATAAATCCCTCGTCAAGCACCCCAATCTTGCTAAAATTTGTGACATCAATAACATCATATTGTTTGATATCAGGAATCATGCTTAAACGGTTGAAATAATACTCAAAAGATCCTTTTTTGAGATTAATATAATACTCTTTTGAATCCTCATCGTATGTTACCCATAGTAAGTGGGCATCTGACGCAAATTTAGCGATTTCAACGATTTTCTCTAATTTGAGATCACTAAAAGGCATTGCACGAGTAAAAATTTCATATATAACCTCTAAAGGGACGCGACCACGGTGATCAAGAACAAAACCGACTAACTGATGTAAAATTACATCCAAAGCATTGGTATAAACCTCTGTCTCCTCAAGTTCGCCTAGAACGCTTTTACGAGCAATAACTATAGCTTCCAGAAGGTCACGGGGGTCTGGACTAAGTATGGTACCACGAGCCGTTCGGTGAATGTTGTGACCAGCTCGTCCAACACGCTGAAGGAAAGTTGTAACCCTCCGTGGTGACATATACTGAATTACTCGATCTATATCACCAACATCTATTCCTAATTCAAGGGAAGAAGTCGCTATCACCATGTCCAAGTCGCCGCTACGGAGCTTTTGCTCTGTTTTCAATCGACCATCGCGTCCCACTGACGAATGATGGACTTCCGAGTTAACTTCTTCTAGTTTGAGCTGTTTTAACCGCCAGCCGAGGATTTCTGCCATTTGTCTGGTATTCGTAAATAAGAGCACCGTACGAGCGTCTTGGGATATTTCAACAATTCTTTGAATACGCGTGATAGCATTATCATCGGAAAGATGGTTTTCTGCAGGATAAGAATGAAGTGGGAGATATTCCACGCTTATTTCCATATGACGTAATGTTGGATCTATTACTATCTCAACATTTGAAGAGTTAGGAGCGAGGAAGTTCGCTACATGTTCTGGAGAACCGATAGTCGCAGATAAACCAAGTCGCTGGAAATCTACTTTTGTAAGAAAACGAAGGCGTTCTAGTCCAATACTGAGTTGTGCACCTCTTTTGTTATCTATAAGTGAATGAAGTTCATCTACAATCACGGAACGGACTGTCTTCAAATGTTGTTTCATTTTTTTACCGGGCAGAATCGCTTGTAGGGTTTCTGGGGTTGTAATTAAGATTTGAGGAGGTTTTAAAGCTTGTTTTCGCCGTTCTGCAGGGGTAGTATCTCCATGTCGGACTTGAATTGTTATATCTACTATTTGCCCTATTTCTTGGATTCTTCGGTAGATATCTCGGT
>JAEOTF010000399.1 GCA_016840025.1 Candidatus Hodarchaeota archaeon | reverse complement strand
TTATTATGTTTATTATGACCACAGCTGAATTTCCTATTCAAGAAATAGTACTTATTTATCCATTAGTCTTTACTGGAATCCTTGCTTCTATGATAAACGCTGAAATGACATTCCGAGGCAAAGAAAACCTATTAATCTATAGAAAAGCACCGAATGGTATCTATAAACTAATCTGTGCCAAAATAATTCAAGGATTGACAATGATTATCCCACTTACCGTCTTACTTGCAATTATACCGTATATCTTCGGAGTTTGGACTCTGAATACAGATATTATCATATTCTGTGGAGCTATAGTACTAGTTGCAACAGCAAATATAATACTCTCGCTTAGTATCTTTTTATTGCTACCCGCGTATACAGATAAAGATGGAGCATATGGCTTGAATATAATGCTTCTCATAAGTCTCGCTGTGATACTATTCA
The DNA here is from genome assembly GCA_016840025.1 of Candidatus Hodarchaeota archaeon. Next base: position 13,888 of record JAEOTF010000399.1, on the reverse strand, counting down.
TGGTCTCTCTGACTGTTTTAGAAAATGAATACTTGGTGATACCAATTCTTTGGACTTGTGCTTTGATTTTGCTCCCTCTAGGAATACGGAAGTTCAGTAGATTAGAATGAGAAAAAAATGAAGTTATCAAAAGTATCTTAAAACTCACATGAAGATTACTTTCTTCATGGAATTTTCTAAATCAATCTTAGAGATTATTCCAAAAAGAACGTCATGCAGAACTTATCTGCCTCAACCGCTCGAATTTGCATTCAAAAAAAGTCTACTGGCGTTTATACATGCCAAACACCAAAGTCCAATTGGAAGAAAGGCTCGATTCGAATTAATTGAAATGCATGAATTAGATATAAAGGAGAAAAAACGTCTGGGAACCTACGGTTTTATTAAAGGTGCCCAATATTTTATTGTTGGAGCAATTCAACCATCACGCTATGATCTGGAAAATTTAGGATATACAATGGAAAAAATAATTCTATTTGCTACAGATCTAGGATTGGGAACCTGTTGGGTAGGGGGTTATTTTAAAAGAGGTAATTTTGCCTCAAAGATTAATGTTTCTCCCTTAAATGTGCCTGCGATTTCTCCTGTAGGGTACCCTGCAAAAAAACACCATTTGATAGGGAAACTTGCAAAAATGGGAGCTAGATCAAAACATCGAAAATCTTGGACCTCATTATTTTTTGAAGGAGATTTCAATCATCCCTTGAACAAGAAGTTTACAGGAAAATATATTAAAGCACTGGAAATGGTTCGGCTTGGTCCTTCTGCAGCTAATAGACAACCATGGCGTATAGTTAAAGAGTCAGAAAGTAATGAATATCACTTCTTTATTTACCGAAAAAAGAAGAAAAAAGATAAGTTTCCTGATCTTCAAAGGGTAGATTTAGGCATTGCAATTTGTCATTTCGATCTAACAATTCAAGAATTAAAAATAAACGGTAAATGGAGTTTTACAGAACCAGATATTAATCATAGGGACTCGTTCGAATATATAATTTCTTGGCAAGGTGAATAGGACTAAAATTGGGGGTGAATTTCTTCACTGCCGCTATTTCAACATATATTGAGGTGACCTATGCAAAATATTAAGTGGGGACAGTTGAAATAGAACCAAATCTCATACCAGAATCGATGTGATGCAATGGAAGAACATAGAAAAATGCTCAGAATGTGGGATGAAGAGAAATATTTCAAAGAATTTCCAAAGTCTGACCAAGGAAAGAAACTCCCTCAACCATCAATACAGAAAGATTACCCCGAAGACGCGGAGTTAATAGATCTTGTCCCACCAGAAAATATCATGATTGGTAATATGCCCTTTCGTGAAGTCATCAATAATCGAATGAGTAGCCGTAAATTTACCGATGATCCCTTAACCCTTGAGGAATTATCCTTCCTATTATGGTGCACGCAAGGTGTGAAACGAGTTTCTCAAACTGGGAAACGAGTTAAACGGACTGTCCCTTCAGCTGGTGCAAGACATTCCTTTGAAACCTATCTTGTCGTACTTAGGGTCGAAGGCTTAAAGCCTGGCCTTTATAGATACATCTCGGTTAATCATAAGCTTTATTTCTTGAAATCGGTTGAAAATGCAGAAGAATTAATTGGGGAATTGTCCTATAACCAGTCCTTTATCGGAAAAGGAGCAGTTGTTTTCTATTGGGTGACAATTCCATATAGAATGGAATGGCGATACGTAGTTCTTTCAGGTAAATTTATTGCCTTAGATGCTGGTCATGTATGTCAGAATTTATATCTCGCATGTGAAGCAATTAGTGCAGGAACCTGCGCAATTGGGTATTATGATCAAAGCAAAGTCGATGAGTTCCTAGGGATTGATGGAAAAGAAGAGTTTACGATTTATGTTGCTCCCGTGGGAAAAGTTAACAAGAAGACCACTCTAAGTGAATTCTTAACTGCTCCAAAAACGAAGGTTGATATTAACTCTTTCAAGAAATTTGAAGGGAAATATAAACGGCAGCGCGTTAATGAGGTCAAAATTATCGACAACAAACTATTCGTTTTCATCGGTAAGGAATATAAGGAGCTACTTGAACCATATAATGAGACTGAAGTCCTAGGTGATGGAATGACTATAGCAGCCAGATTCGTATTGAATGATAATAAAAGACCCTTGAAAATGATTGTACTAGGGGAAGACGGGGAAGTTATTGAGCTTGAATATGTCCCAGAGAATTAGATTGAGATCCGAGGAAGTTGAGATAATAGATATGAGAGGAAAATGATTGATTGAAGGATCTATTGCAGTAATATCCGATATCCATGGAAATCGATGGGCTTTGGAAGCAGTCTTAGCCGATATTAAACGACGAGGAATCCAGAGGATAATCAATCTCGGTGATAGCTTCTATGATCCACTTGACCCAGCTGGAACTTTCCAAATGCTCACTAATAACAATATATTAAGTATCCTAGGTAATGAAGATCATATTCTCTTGGAACCATCAGAAGAGAATGCTGATAGCCCAAGTCTTCTATTTACCAAACAAAACCTTAACTCGGAAGTTTTACATTGGTTAAGAAAGTTAAAATCAAGTACCATCGTAAACAACGATTTTTTTATTTGTCATGGGTCTCCGAAACGTGATGATGAATATCTACTTGAAGAAGTCCGAAAAGACGCTCTTTTGCTTAAATCCTCACAAAATTTGATGATGGACTTGTCGGCGCTCGAACAAGAAGTTATTCTCTGTGGGCATAGCCATTTTCCGCGAACTGTCTCTTTACCTACTGGACAGCTCATTGTCAATCCAGGGAGTGTGGGATTATCAGCATATAGCGATGATCTCCCATATCCACATAGTATAGAGACTGGCTCACCCCATGCTCGATATGCTATCCTTTCTCCGCAGGAGCACGGGTGTTCTATTGCCCATATGATGGTCCTGTATACATGGGCGACCGCTTCCGCGGTTGCACTCGCCAATGGCCGTTCTGATTGGGAAAAATGGCTTAGAGAAGGACGAGTATAGACTCCTACCCTTTTTCCATGTGTTTCTTCATCTATAGCTCGACTCGTGTTACTTTTCTTCGAATACCTGTTGAGGATCCTCGACGATATCGATAAAATATAAAAAGGCAGGGATATTATTTTCTACCTCATATTGGATTTGATCGGAAGGAGGATTGAAGTTATAAAAGACTTTCTCGCGCCTTGGGCCACTATAAATTTCAATGGTATAAGTAAGAATACCACATTCTCCGTAGAGCCAATCACCAGCGGTGCCCGAGACTGGTAGAAAGCTATTAGTCGATTGAGCAACGTATGGATAATGCAACTGTAACTGGCTCAGTTCTTCGGCAATAGCCCTAAAAAGGATGTCGTCAGGTGTAAAGTCGATTGTATACCCCCAAGGCCACAACCATAGCCCACCATAGCTGTGCATAGATATTACGCCACTGAATTCGTGACTCAAGACAAAATCACGTAAAGCTTGGCTCTCGGGTTCGGAGAACGGGGCGGACCCCCGATAGGTTTGAGTACCGTAGGCTGCACTACTCCCTTTACCTCCCCATTGATGTGCAAAGTTGCGGTTCAAATCCACTCCGAAAACATCCTCGCCATAGCCGTTGTCACGTCGGTTTTTCCTCCATGTGGAGTCATTATAAGCACAATATAAGGCCCCGTCGGGGTTTAAAACGGGGATAAACCAGATTTCGCGATCATCAACGAGCTGTGTAATATTACTATCTGTGTCATAATGATTACAGACATGGGAAATCAATGCTAAGATATTTTCTAAAGTAATGACTTCTCTTGCGTGGATCTGAGCATGGAACAATACTTTGGTTTCATTCTCGTCTTGAGAGGGATTATCGGAGATTTTCAAGGCAAAAATGTCTCTCCCCTCAATTGACTGACCGATCGAGCTATTCAAGTACGTAATCTCGGGAAAAGTAGCGGTGATGTTTTCAATAAAGTCCTTTGCCTCATAATAATCATGATAACCCGAAGCATAAGGCAAGAATTTCCAACCAGTTGGTGAATTAGGAGTTACAGTATCGGGAGTAGGTTCATCAACGTCAATACTTTGGATTATGATATAAGGAACAATAATAAGCAGTGCTACAATAATTACATTGCCGTATTTCATCTCTTCTACCTTCTCAATATTCTGTCCATTTTCTCTAATTTCCATAACTATAGATTATACATGAAATGATGGTTTTTACAGCTAGAAATTAGGTTATATGTGCATAAGGGTTATCGGTTATATTAATAAAATATAAAAAGGCAGGGATATTGTTCTCTACTTCGTATTGAACTTTTCTAGAAGGTGGGTTGAAACTTTGAAAAGTATAGAGATCTTTTGCCGGTTTATAAATTTCAACGGTATAAGTAAAGATACTATGACGTCCATAGAGCCAATCAGCTGCATTACCCGTGATTCTGCCAAATTCTGCTATAGAAAGGGTCCTATATTGGTAGTGTGGCTGTAATTGTTGCATTTCTTGTGCAATAGCTCTATAAACTTCATCAACAAGCGTGGGAACGTATTTATGCGCCCAAGGCCACAGCCATAATCCTGAATAGCTGTGCATGGATATTGCGCCACTGAAATTATGATTTGAGACAAAATCACGTAGAACTCTTGTTTCTGGTTCTGAGAATGCTTCTACCCCGCGATACACCAATGAGCGGGAAAAACCGCTACTTCCTATTCCTCCCCACTTATAGTCGAAGTTTCTGTTGAGATCTACTCCATAAGTGCCATCACCATTATTGCGGCGATTTTTCCGCCAATTAGAATCATTATAAGCACAATATAAGGCCCCATCGGGATTCAAAACGGGGATAAACCAGATTTCGCGATTATCAACGAGCTGTGTAATGTTACTATCTATGCCATAATGATTACAGATATGGGAAATCAATGCTAAGATATTCTCCAAAGTGATGACTTCTCTTGCATGAATTTGGGCATGGAACAATACTTTGGTTTCGTTCTCATCTTGAGAGGGATTATCGGAAATTTTCAAAGCAAAAATGTCTCTTCCTTCAAATGAGCGACCAATCGAGCTATTCAAGTACGCAATCTCGGGAAAAGTAGTAGTAATGTTTTCAATGTAGTCCTTTGCCTCATAATAATCATGATAAGTCCTATAATTTTTGAGAGATTTCCAGCCAACGATTTCAACCTCTGTTCCTGTATCCGTATTGTCTATAAGTAACATTATTGCAGGTCCAAACAGATAAGCAGCTACACTCAAGAAAAGGATGGAGATTATGATCGCATATTTCATTATAAGTGACCCCCCATTTCAGAAACGGAATATCTTACGAGATGGGGCATTTCTTTTCGCCGAAGATGAGTTTTATTATGGTGAGATATAGGGAACGTCGTTTTGGGAATTCGTTATAGAATCCCCTTGAGGAAATCGTCCATAATCAGACCGATTCTACGTATTCCTCAATGAAATAAAACTATTAATCTGTAATAGAACGCATATGTGAGAATTAACATCTGAAATAGACAATAAAGACAACTAGGCCTCAAGAATACTCATATAAACTTATCTTATAGAGGCAAGGCAACAGTATAAATAGCAGACATGAGACACTAATGCAAATTGCTTTGAGTCTCGTTTTGGTTAAAGATAGAAGGAAAATATAATATTTTAACCCGAGAAGTGAGTTAAGGCATGTATGAGCGACATGAAGGTCTTGATGAATTAATAGCGGAGATACCCAAGACGGAGCTTCATCTCCATTTAGAAGGGGCAATCCCTCTGGAGACGTTGTATAGCCTCATTCAAAGACGAGGGGGAGATCCAACGGTGAATACAATCGAAGATTTGGAAAAAAAGTTAGCTTATACTGATTTTGAACAATTCATTGACGCGTGGACTTGGAAGAATACTTTCATTAAAGAAGAAAGAGATTTTGAAGAAATCACCTATGAAGTATTACGCAATCTTAGTGAACAAAATGTTAAATATGTTGAAGCGTTCTATTCTCCAGGAGATTTTTGGAAACAGGAATTATCAATTCAAGGAATCACAGAATATGTGATTAAAGGAAAGAAGAGAGCACGTTATGATTTTGGAATTCATAGTGAATTAATTGTAGATCTTGTAAGGGATCACGGATCAGAAATAGGGAGGCAACGATTAGATGAAGTTACTCCCTATTTAAGCAAAGGAATCATAGGCATTGGGCTTGGTGGGAGTGAACAATCTTTTCCAGCAGATCCTTATGCGCATATTTACAAAGAAGCGAGACAACGAGGCTTTAGACTTACTGCCCATGCTGGTGAAGTGGCAGGGCCCGAATCTATCTGGAGTATCTTAAGGAAATTAGGGTGTGAGCGGATCGGTCACGGGGTAAGAGCCAAGGAAGACCCTCACCTTGTATTATTTCTCAAGGAAAGACAAATCCCATTGGAGATCTGCGTAGTTAGTAATTTAAGAACAAAAGTTTGTGAATCGGTGGAGAATCACCCAATAAGGCAATATTTTGAAGATGGACTTATGGTAACTGTAAACTCTGATGATCCCTTGATGTTCAATACATCTATTACTCAAGAATACTTATTATTAGCTCAAAAACTTAATTTCATGCTGAAAGAAATAAAAAAAATTACAATGAATGGTATTAAATCCTCATTCATGTCAGATGTTGACAAAGAATCTATGAAGCTCCAATTTGAGGGGGAATGGCAACAACTTTTAGATAAGTATGGTTGAGGTGAGACTAAGTTAGATTACCATTCTTCTTGTTTTTTAGAAACTAAGCATTTTTCGTTTCTTCTACGAGTTTCTTAACATTATCATACGTCACCTTAATTTTTCTTTCGGCAATGAGGTCAATAATACGTTCAATTTCATCGGTTGTTGCGCCTAAAGAGGCTGCTAGATTACGAGCGTGGAGTTTCATGTGCCCAGTCTGGATTCCTTTAGTAGCGAGTGCACGTAAAGCACCAAAGTTTTGGGTGAGTCCGACACACGCCATAACTTCCCCTAACTCCTTGGCGCTCGTCACACCTAAGATTTTCTTGCTAATCTGCGCAATAGGATGAATAGATGCAACCCCACCCACCGTACCCACCGCCATTGGGAGTTCAATGGTTCCCACCAAATCACCAGCCTCATTTTTCTCATAATGAGTAATTGAGGAATATCGACCAGGTACTTTCGTAGCTGCATAAGCGTGAGCGCCTGCTTCAATGGCACGCCAATCTTGAGAGCAAGCGATTGCTACAGAATCAATTCCATTCATGATTCCTTTAACATGAGTGGCATTACGGTATGGGTCAGCTTCCGCAAAGGCATAAGCATGAAGAATTCCATCAATTACCTCCTCACCAGTCATCTCATCTGTAACTAATTGTGACGCGGGAAAGACCGCACGTGCACGAACTAGACGCTTGTCAGCTAGATTAGAAATGATTCGAAGGAACACTCTTCCGCCTGTAATTTCTTCAATTAGGGGAGCACATGCCTCATTCATCGTATTAACAGCATTTGCGCCCATTGCATCCCGACAATCCACAAGTAACTCAACAACCAACATCGGAACTGTTTTAGTATGTTCCAACACTTTTATTTGGATTCCTTTGCAGCCACCACCGAATTTGATTAGAATTGGATCTTGATCATTTGCCAATTTGATAATCTCGTCTTCTTTTTCATAGATACGAGCTTTTGCAGCCCATGGATCAGATATATCCACAACTTGAATCTGTCCAATCATAATAGGAGGTGTAGAGGAAGTAAAGAATCCACCACTAGCGCGGGCAACCCTTGCAGAATTTGCAGCTGCAGCGACAACCGAAGCTTCTTCGATCGCCATTGGAATCAAGTAGTCTTTTCCATTGATTTGAAAATTTGTAGCTATCCCTAATGGAATTGTCATAGCACCAATTACATTTTCAATGTAATACCCTTTACCTGCCTTATCCAAAGGGATTTTTGCAGAATTTAAGTATTCTATATCGGTATCGTCCAGCTTACACATTTCTTTAATGATGTTTTGGCGTTCTTCTAACGATTTCCTAAAAAAACCAGAGATTCGTGAATTAATTTGACGATCACTCATTTTAATCACTTAATTTTTTCTTTTCTTTAGGATTGAATCCCATTCCAGAAATATAATAAAAATTATCCAAGATAAATCACGAAAACAATTGATAGATGGGGGGAATGAAGGAAAGTGGCGGGCCCAGCGAGATTCGAACTCGCGACCTCAGCGTCCGCAGCGCTGCGCACTATCCAAGCTATGCCATGGGCCCATTTCGAGAAACAGGCATTTCTGTTTCATTAGGAGGTGTATCAAGAGTTAAATTAAACCTGTTATAAATTATTGTTTGTTATTATAAACTGATAATTGCCTCAGAGCTTCTCAGTGACAGATCAAGATTCTAAGATTAATCTTCAAAAATCAGTCTAGTAGATATTAGAACGATTTTTTTTATGTTAATTCTGTCGCTTTGGTCAATGTTCATGATAATGTCCTAAGGCCAATACAAAAGAAGGGGGGTCGGATCGTAATCCGAGTAACCATTTCCAACGTTCTCGGTCTAAAAAGAATGATAATAAAACAAGAATTGATTGAGAAAAAAGGCCTATTATCGTGAATAGAAACCAAGCTGCAAAAATTCCGATGAATCCAGAAAAAATTTCTATACTAATCCGAATCCAGCCAGGAACAAGAATTCCATGTTCCTTTTTATCCCCAGGGAAATTAAACTGGCTTAAAAGAGACAAACTAATAACTAATAATAGTAAGAAAATCCATGACTCAACTCCCATTCGTGAATTAAAATCAATATTAAAGGGGTTAATATTAAACGTTACAATCCCTAACACTAATAGCCAAGTCCAAGTTGTTAACTCGACAACAAAACGAAACACCGGCGCTGGGGCAATTGGACTTAATCCATCCAGATTGTCAGAATCTGATTTCATTCAATTCACCATTAGAATATGAAAAGAATTCTAAACTCAAGGTTTGGGATTTATTTGGTCTTTAATGGGTTCTTCACTAGTCTTATATTTGTTGAAAAGCTAACCTGACATTAAAATATTGTTATCTGAAAATTCGTAACAAGTTAATAGTACTTCTATCTTTGGATACATATTTGGTAGTTATAATATAGAGATAATATCCTATTTTTTTCAACATCAGTAGAAACATGGGAATGGTGAAATTTCAGATGCTTGAGACTCTAAGTCGAATGGTTGCAAGTGGTATTCGAGCTTCCAAAAATGGCGGTCACCAAACTACCTGTGTTCGATGTATGCCTCTGGAAAGACTCCCCGATGTAGCCAAAATTGGGAGTTCAATCGTCTCAGAGGAGATTGTTATCTTTTCTATCAAGAACATCAGCACTTATCATCCTGTTGAAGCCAAACGTGCGCTCCAACAAATTCGTGCGCTCAGCCTCGAACATAAGTGCTCTCTTTCAATGATCGGCCGCGATTTTGTGATGGTATTACCCGCAACACACGAATTAGTACTGCCTACCAGTGCATAATTTCTCTTTCGATTTTTTCTTAAACTATCAGCCTTCCCATCGGTTTTATCAGTGCTCCAACAACGTTTTAGGACAATCGTAAAATCGATTCTTAACATACAAATAGTGTTCTAACAAAGAAGAGAGAGAACTACATTGACCGAGACAGATATTGATGAGCAATCCCTGAAAGAGTTTATTTTAGATGTTCTTACCGATTCTAAGCCTCTCAGTACTGCCGAAATTATTGAAAGAACGGAAGTTAGACAGGCAGATTGTCGTGATAAAGTGCCTGCAGCATTAATGATGCTCTGGAATGAAAATAAGATCAAAAGAGAAATATCAAGGGAACGGAAGGTTCTTCTCTGGTCAATTATTAAATAAATTAAGAACTGAGCCAAACTTGAAGAAATTTCAAGAACAGATTATTAATTCTCTCTTCTTATTGAAAAGAAGACAAAAATGGTGCGGGGGGGGAGATTTGAACTCCCGAAGGCCTATGCCACAGAATCCTAAGTCCTGCTCCTTTGACCTGGCTCGGAGACCCCCGCTTTCTAGATTTCTATATCAACACCAACTGCAAAACGTATGAGGTCTTTTAAAGGATCTTCGTCTTTTTTAGCTTCGCTGGGTATTTCAAGAAGAATAGGTTGAGGTTGTTTCAATGCCTCTGTCACAATTGTTTCGTTCGCTGCAGCTACTTCGGCGGATATAAGAATAATTCCTACTTCAGGATCATTTAGTAGTTTATTAAGAATCGGTCCTGCATCTTCAGGAGTAGTTACGGAATAAACCGAGCCAATTCCTGCTAAACGGAGCCATGTTGCTGTTTCCTTATCCGTTACTCCAGTAACAATCATCTTTAAAGCGCCTACTTGAGTATTTGATCCATAATTAGCTTAGCAGCTTCATCACTCTTTGTTTTTGCTTGTTCAATTATTTGAGCAAGTTCTTTCTCCTTGTTGGCCTTTAATTGTTCTAATTCTTTATTAGTATTTTGTATAATTTCTTTTCTTAGATCTTCAACTGTTTTTTTGCCTTCTTCTACAGCTTGTTCTTTCATAGAGCTAGACAGCTTTCGTGCATTTTCTAATGTTGCCTCTGCCTCTTTCTGAGCTTTGGCAACCCGCTCTTGAGCAATAGATTCGGTCTCACGGATTTCTCTAAGGGCTTGTTCACTCATAGTTTTACCACTTCGCAGCGAGATCTGAATCGGAATCAATCATGATCTGAATAAAAGTCCTTCGTGATTTGTCTGAATGAATTAATAGAATGACGAAAGTGAAGTAAATATGCCTAGAATCTTTTTAAGAGTTACACATCGTGCTTAGTGTTCTCAGAAGTAATGATTCTTTCTAAATCAGTGACTCTATAATGAAAAAACCCAACATTCCTGAAAAATAGCTTCTCATTCTTTCCTTGAATGGAAAGAGCTTTCAAGCCTAATCACTTTTTAATAAAGATTAGAAAAACACTTCTTAAAAAAAGTAAAAAAAGATCTAAACTTCCTATCTAAAAGTTGATCATCAACCTTTTACTCTCCCCTTTCTTAAGGAGAACAACAACATGACTTCATCCCCCCACAGTGATATCGCTCATATGATCGATCAGAGCTATTTAGCAGAAACTCTCACTCGTATTAAAAAAACATCACCAGGCGTAAGTGCCATCTCACTGATGACGCGAGAAGGACTACCTCTTTCATCCGTGATGAGTGAAGAGCTTTCATCGGTGAAAGTGGATGATGTACTTTTTAGTGCCATGGCAGCCACAATACAAGCCGTATCAGAGCGAGCTGTAACCGAATTACAAAAAGGATCATTAGAAGCGGTAATTCTTCAGTCTGACCTCGGATTCTTGTTTCTAAAGGCTGTTGGGGAACGTGCAGTGCTGAGTGTCATGACAGACCGAAGAGACCAAATTGGTTTGCTCTATTTAGTCCTTGAAAGAGTAGCCAAAGAGCTTTTAGAACGAATAGAAGGATAAGCCTTCCCTTGAAGAAATAATGATGAATTTCTTTCTAATTAGTTGATTAGAGGGGATTAAGAATTAGAAAATATCGAATAAATCTAATTTAGTTCTTATTATGAATCTGGTATTAACTAAGTTTTCCTGTACAAACTGAATAGTGAAAAATTCAATCCATCATCGGATATCTGCTGAGGATTCGATTCGTCGCTAGTTAAAAATAACAAAAATTCAGTTTCACTCTACTCTCTATCTCTTTCACTCGATGGGGAAGGTTAAGAGCATTTTTTCATACAGGTATTGGGTAGCCGCTTTGTCAAGTCATGTTGCAATTTCAGGTACGCACTGTATGGAGTGTGCTGGAGTACTAGTTCGTACTCGTGAATTTTTTACATGTGGTTCATGTGGACTCGTCCATAGCCGAATCTATGTCGAACCAGAAGATTTACAGGAATTGGATATGGATGGAAAAGATCAGTCACAAGTCTCATATGGTAATAGAATGCATATCGCCGACGGTTTAGGCACATTCATGGGATATTATAACACTTGGGATCTAAAAGACGCTCGTGGTGTTCCACTAAATAAAGCAAAACGCGACTTTTTTATTCGTTTGAAACGATTAAACGACATCTGGCTTCATGTTGCAGATAAAGAAAAGCGACCGCAATATACACAATTCCGTACTCTTAATGAAATTACTGCAACTCTTGAAATCCCTCCACAGACCCGAGACCGAGCAGCTTACTTGTTTAGAAGTGTCTATCAAGAACTAAAATCAAAGATTCAAATTACTTATCGTGAAATATTAGCGGCATCCCTATATTTAGCTATTCGGGAACACCGGGTTATGATCAGACTCGATGAACTTACTCTGACTCTTAATCAACAAGGAAGTGAAGTTGAATCAAAGAAAATAATACGAGCAGCTGGAAAAATTAGAAAACAATTGGGAGCAAAAGTTGCTGTTCGAACCAATCGAGGAGAAGATTATATCGACAGAGTAATAGAAAAACTCGCACATAGTGCAACTATTCAAGATCTGCTTAAACGAAGGAAAATCGATGAAGAAACTTATTTCCAAGAATTGCGGTCAACTGTATTAGAAATGTTTACACGATGGACACACCGAGGAGGACGAAACCCATATATTTTGGCTGCAGCGATGCTGGTAGGAGCAGATAAAGTCCTGATGGCAAAAAAGAAACAAAAGGAACTATTAACTCAAACAACGGTTGCACGAATCAGTGAAGTAGCTGAATACTCACTTCGAGACCATTATCTAAAACTAATCAAGCCCCGTTTTATTGTGCCGCTAATTGGGGGAAAGAATAAACGAGGTTAAGTTGTTTTAATAAAAGAGTTTTGACTTTTAATTAGTCTGTTGTCTTTAGTCGTGAAAATTCACTATTTGAGACTTAGTAAATGCATAGCTTACTTCTGCAATCCGTTTACCTAATAGTTTAGCAGTTTCTGTGGCGATAGGATCCTTATGAATGCCTCGAAACTTTAACTCATCCTCTAAATCATACTGTAAACTCCCTACAGGAAACAGACTATAGCGGATGGGATCATCACATACCCCAACGATGAACATGCCCTGTCCAAGGGAAAAAAGCATCATAGACGTTAGTACACCTTCTTGTCCACCATGTCGTAATCCCGCACTAGTCAGAAAGCCCACCGTCTTGTCTCTTAGCTGATGATTCTTCATCTTAAGCACTCTGGACCGATCCATCCACCGTCTCATAATTGATGGTACACCAGCCCAATAGGTTGGACCACCCAAAATAAGTGCATCTACCTCAAGCATTTTCTGCTCAATAACTGCTAAACATTATAGAAGGATTATTTTATTGACCCAGTCCGATATAAAGAGATAACATAATGATTTTACTTTCTGTGTGATCTTCCTCTTCCTTATATGTAACCCTAATAGTAATTATGGAGGGAATGTAATGTCCACAAAGTGTTGTCGTAAGTGTAATAATGAGCGGATAACTCAGAAAAAGAAAAAAATGAATAAGCTTGAAGAAGAAATCCAAGATTTTGACCCCTCAAAAATCGAAGAGATTAAGGAAGAAGAGTTAGCGGATTTTTTCAATCTCCGAAACATACGAAAAAAAGAAGTATTATATACCGAAACTCCAATCTGAGCAAATCTTGGACATGGGCGATCCATGGCCCAATCTTTACCCCGATAATGTAAGCCCGTCTCGGAGGGCGGCCCCATACGCATCTAGCACATGGGGATGCTAGATGTTTCCATCTATCCAATCTTCTTGCAGATAGGTTCTCCGGTTTTAACCAAATTGTATATTGGTGTGCATTTAAGCCTCTAACCTAACTCTATCTTTTGACGCAACAAGACCGGAATTTCGGTTGCTGTCCGTGTCGTTGAGTTCTTTAACTCTTCCGAACCGTACATTACGCCTTTGGATGGG
>JAEOTF010000398.1 GCA_016840025.1 Candidatus Hodarchaeota archaeon | reverse complement strand
GCGATGCTGATGCAACCGATCTAGTGTTAGCCTCTGTAGACGATGGACGACTTCACTACTATTATGACCTCTACAACCGGTCAGAATGGATAGAAGAGGGCTACGATAATGAAGGCAACTGGTTCCCTGCTCATTGGGAATGGTGGCCCGATTTCCAGGAAGACGAAACCTATGGTGGAGCATTCTATATTAATGAAGTCTATGCTGACTGGAATACTGGAAATGTACATGGATTAATTAAACAGATGCAACTCTTTAGAGATGAAGAATTCTACGCCGCAGAAATCATTTTTGGTACCCTGGATGTAAAGACCTATGTGCCAGTGGTATTTATGATGGGCGACGACGGTCTCAAACTCCCATTCTTCGGAAATGGTGATGATAATAAAAGAGGCCTTCAAGAAAATGGTGACGATGATAGTGAGAATAATATCTTACAAATGTTACCATTTTTCATGACTTTCGGTCAACTCTCACCCGTAGCTACTCCCGATTATGACCTACAAATAGGCGCGATGAACTTCCTTAACACAACATTCTTCGATGAAATCGAAGCTGCACTTGGCTGGGAAGGTCTCAGAGAACAAATGATCGGCGAAGGTGGTGCTACTTACGTAGCACTCGATGGAGATGCAGATTTCATTACAAGTCCCAACCCTCAAGCATACATCAGCACATCAGCTAACGTTTATGTGCAAGAACTCATACAGGTACCTTGGGAACCTGGTCTATGGTTCGATGGTCCCCAGTACATAAATGTTACTGCACAGGAGTTAGCATGGATGTCATGGGCACAAAATGGCACCGCTGACGCCATCCATGTTGAATTAAATGGACATGGAGAAGCTGTGATCATTCCTAAAGATAATGACGATAAGACAAGGCAACCCCCCGAAATCCTTGAGGGAACTATCTCATTATCCGTCAGCGCTGAAATTCTGCGTATGGTTAGTGGAGTTCCTATTACGGTAACTCCGCCAGCAGGGGCAGTGATGCTTCCTGTCCCAATGGTTTCTATTCCAGCACCTAATCTACCTCCACCAATACCTGCTCCCAGTTTGACCTATCCTACTGATGGAGCAATCCTCACTGATCATACACCCCTACTAATGTGGGGTGGTGTAAGTGGTGGTGTGGAATACGAAGTGCAAATTGACTCAACTGATTCATTCAGTACACCTCTAGTAGCCAATACAACAGGTAATGATTATACACCTACAACAGATCTAGCAGATGGCACTTATTACTGGCGTGTACGGGTTAAAGATCCAGCGGATAATTGGAGCGCTTGGAGCACTGTAAGATCATTCACCATAGAGACACCTATCATCACAACTCCCACCACAACCCCCACCACAACTCCCACCACTGGATCAAGTACCACTGAACCTGAATCAAGTGTGAGCGAGACAAAGAGCGAAGCACCACCTGGCGTGATTCCTGGTATGGAACTCTACATTGGTGTTCTTGCAATAGCAGCCATTATATTCTTCCGCCGACGTCGTTAGAATATACTCCTTTCCCCTTTTTTCTTTTTTTTGTTGAAACGAGAGGGCAAAAATACAATTCTGAAAGCATAATGAGAAAGTGAACTGAAACTTTCTTTTAGAAACATTAATTTTTCTTAGTATAATTGGTAATCGAAGTAAGTATCAAATGGGTTATAATTAATCTTGTCAACTACCCACAGATACAAGTGATCTGTGGGCTTGGAAGTGATTTCAAGCCCGGTTGATTAGCCTCAATCTTTCCTATAGGAAAGATAGTCCGTTACCTACGAATGTATAGGCACTGGCGGATGCTCCACAAGTCCGTCACTCTGCGGTCAGTGATTAAACATCGCTGCAGGGTTAGGCGAAGTGTTGCTGACAACTCAAGGAAACCGCGGGTAACAGTGGCGATGTGGACAACTCCCTTCGGGGAGCCAGGCTTTGTTTTAGCCTGATTAATACTGTATGAAGAAAAGAAAAAGAACGAATGAATGAGAAAAGAACAATGAGCAAAGTCTTCGTTTTGAACCGCTATGGAAAGCCGTTAATGCCGACTACGCCACGACAGGCACGGTTACTTCTCCACTCGACTAAAGCGAAGATTGTGAGACATGATCCGTTTGTAATCCAATTGAACTATGGCTCTAGCGGTTACAAACACGCGGTTGAACTTGGAATAGATTCAGGTTATTTACGAATAGGTTATTCAGCTATAACCACGTTAGAAGAACTATTTGCAGGGGAATTACGCCTTCTCGCAGGGATGTCGGAACGACTCTCTGACAAACGAATGTACCGTAGCCAACGCAGACAAAAATTACGGTATCGAAAACCACGCTGGCAGAACCGACGCAGAAAAGAAGGTTGGTTAGCCCCGTCTATTCAACACAAACTCGACTCGCATTTCCGTTTGATTAGGTTACTCCACGCTATACTGCCCATTACCAAGACCACTGCTGAAGTTGCTAGCTTTGACATCCAAAAGATTAAAAATCCTGAGATTGAAGGGAAAGAGTATCAAGAAGGTGAGCAAACAGGTTTTTGGAATCTTAGAGAATTTATTTTACATCGAGACAACCATGAATGTCAAAATCCCGACTGTAAGAACAAGAACACCCAAAAAATTCTTGAAGCCCATCACAAAGGCTATTGGAAAGGAGATCGAAGTGATAGGGAAAGTAATCTGATTGCCCTGTGTATCAAGTGTCATACACCAAAGAACCATCAAGCGAATGGCTTTCTTCACAGTTGGGTACCAAAATTAAACTCCTTCAAATCCGAAACATTCATGTCTACTGTCCGATGGCGTTTAGTAAATACTTTAGACTGCCATCATACCTACGGCTACTTGACTAAAATGAAACGCAAGAAATTAGAACTCTCTAAATCACATGCCAACGATGCATTTGTCATTGCTAATGGTACAACTCAAAAACGGGCTGAACATATTGTGTTTGAACAAATTAGACGTAATAATCGATCTTTACAGAAATTCTATGATGCTAAATACCTAGATAGTCGTACAGGCAAGGTTACAAGTGGACAGGAGTTGTTCAGCGGCAGACGTACCCGCAATAAGAATTTGAACGAAGAGAACCTACGCAAATTTCGAGGCCATAAGACCAACAAAGGACGCGTAAACATTCGCAGACAACGTTACAAATTCCAACCCAAAGATATTGTCCAATTTCAAGGCAAGAAGTATCAGGTCAAGGGCATGCAGAACTACGGGCAATACATTAGATTAGACGGACTAGCTAAACCTATTAGAACCTCATTAGTAACCCCTGTCTGTTGGCGGAAAGGCATTTGCCGTGAAATTAAATCTGATTCTGCCAATTCATCCCACCCACGCAAGCGATGAGCGGGGTTTCTTGGCAATGGTTTATAAAGATACTTTTCTGTGGGTTTGTCCTTTAGATAAAGTAGGGGTCTTATTGTAATGAAAAAACGCCTTCGATTAAAGGTCTACGGTAGAGTTCAAGGTGTCTTCTTTCGCGCACATACTCGAGATATTGTTCGTGAAATTGGGAATATAACCGGGTATGTTAGAAACTGTCGTGATGGAGCCGTAGAAATTGTTGTAGAGGGTGAAACAGTAAAGTTAGAACAAATTCTGAAGTGGGTTAAACAAGGGAAGACAGGACATACTTCCTGGTCTCGAGTAGATAGAGTAGAGGAACAGTGGGAATCATGGAAAGGGGACTTTCAAGATTTTAATGTAAAATTCGGTTATTAGAATATTTCAAGATTAGAAAACATAATTAAAAATGAATTTAAAGATCCAAAACAGAGCACAGAGTAAAAAAGCTTGTTTCTTTTCTATTCCAAGAGTCTGCAGGGCGAAAAAGAGCAAACTTAGAAACCAAAGACTACTGATAATTGTACCAATGACAACAATAGGACCACTCGCCATGTCTGAGGTATGAAGAGCAATCTGGCGGGTGATGTACTCATCTGCTTTCATAGATCCAGGATTATTTAGTTCTACAGTTTGTTGGCCTTTTAAAATGAGTTGAATGGTTTTACTCAGTTCTTGTGGGAGAAGGGCAATGGAAATATAACCTAAAATAGAGAAACAGATCTTAAATGATCGTTGCGATGAGGGAAGATCTGATCCATGCCGAAGTAGAAGCCAAAAGAGAAGAATAACCACTAAAAGAGCAAAGACAGGCTCTAATGAGGTTAAAAGAATACCATTGATCCGCCATACACGAATTATTTCATTAGAAGACATCATATCATTTTGCTCTAATTTATTTTCTAAGGAAGAATCCACTTCAAAGTTAAGTAACCTAAATGCTAGAGCAAAATTGAGCATAGTTAAAATGGCAAGAAGGGCGAGAACAATTACAGGCCCCCAATAATCGGGATTATCTATAATACGCTTCATGTCTCGTCTTGGATGCAGAATTACAGCTCGAATATTTGTAAAAGATTTATTAAGACGCAAAATCAGATTTCTATAGCGATTTAGCTGGGGTTTGCTGTCACCGGTGGATGGAATAGGATCAGGAGATGAAAAAGATCCTGCATCAGTCCGAGGCATCGTTCAAACTACCAATAAACAAATCACGTCGAATTATTGTTGAAATAAGTGAAGAATTACATTTAATTAACTTGTATTTTAAAAAATAATGAGTTCAACTCTCCCTTTTTGCATTTCTATCGACTTTTCACTCTTTTATGTGATTAATTCATGCGTCTTCCTTCAATAAATTCCTCAAACCACAACCCGGCCTCGTGCTCACTGACAAAAACTGTTGAAAGTTTGAAGCCATAAGCACAAACCGACAGTAAAGGACCTGCGACTGCACGATTTATAGCAATTTTAACCGCACGTACGACATCCATCAGTGTAGCAGCACCATTAGGACCATCCAATGATTTGACAGTGATATCAATCATCAGAGGCGCCCTCATGAAGGAACTTGCTTTAATCCAGAAATAGCCCGTTCTTCGGTTGCCCAAAAAGTCCAAATAATCGGTAGTGCCGCTAATCAGGTCATTTTCACCAAGATAAGGGAGGACACGACGGATAGATTCGGTCTTAATCCGCCTTTTCATCATACGTCGATCTGTGTCTAGCGTTGTTAAACCTTCCAACCCACCCGAAACGTCTAATTGATACGTATTATCGATCCGCAGCCCAAAAGTATCAAGCATCTCAAGGATGCCTTTATGAATCCTCGTACCGCCGGCTAATGATTGTAAATCATCCCCTACAACTGGTAAATCTGCTACTTTGAATTTTTTAACCCACGAAGGATCGGTAACAATAGGAGTAGGGGTAGCATTTACAAAAGCACAGCCTGCATCTATTGTAGCTTGAGCATAAGCTTTTACCGCTTCATTAGAACCAGATGGTAGTAATACAATAAGCATATCTGTATTGGTATCTTTCAGGATTTTAGCAACATCTTCTTCTTTCTTGTCACTTACCTTTACTACGGATTGAGTTGGTCCCGTCACACCATCAAGAACTGGACCCATATGTACATTAATACCCGTTGGTTTGACCTCAGTGTATTTTGGACAGTTATTAGGATCAGCAAATATTGCTTCCTCAAGCGGACGCCCAACCTTATTAGCTGCTACATCAAATGCAGCAACGACATCAATATCGGTAATACGATATCCACCAATGGCCTCGTACACAACGTCTGGCGTCACATCATCTGAATAATAATTAATTCCTTGGAGAAAGGCGGATGCTGCATTGCCAATTCC
Source organism: Candidatus Hodarchaeota archaeon (assembly GCA_016840025.1). The sequence goes on along the minus strand of JAEOTF010000398.1, from coordinate 28,656 downwards.
AGCTAGGGCAACCCTGATTCTCTGCATATCTTTACCTCTGCATTGCAATCTTCAAAAAACACTTTTTTTCGAAGTTCATAAAAGGATAGAGTGTCATTCTCTGGCCAAATAGAAGCTCATTTAATAGATTTGGGATAGGGAAGAACATTTGAAGTTTAGAAACACTTCAAAAAACATACAATTCTACTCCAAAAGACATGTTAAGAGTGAGATTGAGAAAAAAATTTGATTAAAATGAGCCAACCGGACAATGATTCATTTTTCCGGGAAGATTATTAAATAACAGGGCTTGGTGCTACTTTTTTGACAATTCAAAACGCTGGCTTAATACTCTGTATGTCTTTCAAGAGTTAAATGCATGTGACTTTATTTGAATACATATTATCCCCCCATACTAGATTTATTTTCATGAATCGAAAAAGAGATAAGGCTTAATTATATATGAAGATTAATTAATCACCTATCAATCTTAAAATGAAGAATGAAAGGAAGAAGGGGAAACATACAGAAAATGGTAAAGAAACCGGATTATTTTTTCAAAATTATCTTATTAGGGTCGAGAACGGTAGGAAAAACATCTCTAGTCCGCCGATTCGCAGATGATAAGTTCGATGAGAACTATATCCCTACTTTAGGAGTAGATATCACTTCAAAAAACCTCACAATGAATGATGGAACTAAAATCACGCTCATCTGCGTTGATCCAGGATCTCATGACTATTTTGGCCGATTAAGGAGAAGTTATTACCAAGGTGTGCGAGGAGCGCTATTAATCTTTGATTTAACAAATCTTCAGTCTTTTGAGGATATGCCAAAGTGGATAGAAGAATTGAATGTCGCAACATCAACAGATGTTCCTATCATATGTGTTGGAAATAAAAATGACCTTGTAGAAGAAAGAAAGATCTCTATTGAGCAAATAAATGCACGAATACAAAGAACAGACCCATTGAAAACCTTTTTTGAAACATCTGCAAAAACAGGGGATAATGTGAAGGAAGTTTATCATCGTTTAACTAAGGAAATTCTAAATAAGCAACCGTTCCTAAATGAAACTTGAACTAATCGAGTTGAAGCTTATTAAATAGAAAAAAAGTATTCACCTAGTGAAAAATACCTTAGTCGAAGCTTTTCTTATTAACACTACCAAGAGAAGGATAGAAAATAATAGAAAGATTGAAATTAAGAAAAGAAGTCTGAGTCTTTGAGAAAATGTCACATCATTATGTTTTCAAAATCATCAGCCTTGGGAGACATTCTGTAGGGAAGACATCTCTCATTCGTCGCTTTGCGGATAACAAGTTTGAAGAGAGTTATATCCCCACACTTGGCGTTGATATCACTACAACGAACATTTTAATGAAAGATGAGACAAATGTCACCTTATTATGTGTTGACCCTGGGTCTCAAGACTATTTTGGAGGGCTAAGACAAATTTATTATCATGGAGTCCAAGGTGCACTTTTAATTTGTGATTTAACAAGCCCCGAATCTTTTTACGACATCCCAAAATGGCTAAATGAATTAAGTGATGCAATTAAGATAGAAATTCCCATCATTTTTGTTGGAAACAAAAATGACCTTGTAGAAGAAAGAAAGGTCACAGTTAAACAGGTAAATACGCTTTTTCGGAATCTTAGACAGACATCAGCTTCGGTTATAACCTTTTTCGAAACATCCGCAAAATCAGGGGATAATGTGAAGGAAGTTTATCATCGCTTAACCAAAGAAATTATGAATGTAGCTATCAGCTAGGAGACGACTGTCAGACAATATGGAGAAAAACACAGGTAAATAGAAGAGCAATTACTTTTTATTTGAAAAAATGGCGATTTTTTTGCATGGTTTTTATTATTTTAAGGTATTATGTTGAAGTCAACAACCCACAGACGGCAAGAAACCCCACTCATCGCAGACGCAAACTTGCCACAGAGTATAAACTTGAATTTTTGAAGGATAGAATCACCTTTTTTTGATCATGATAAATGTCTTCTAAAAAATATCAGATGTGATCAATATGAGTGCAGCTCCACAGATTTCTCCAGCATTACAAGATAGAATCGCACGTCTTCAACAACTGGAACAACAACTCGTTAATCTTCAAACGCAATTACAGCAGATAACTTGGGAGTTGAAAGAAATTAATACAGCAATGGAAGAATTACAAAACCTTCCTGAGACATTGAAAGCTTTCAAAATGACTAATACAATTCTTGTTGAAACTGATCGGGAAATCTTGAAAAAAGAAATAGAAGATAAAAAGGATTTAATTGAATTTCGACAATCCCGTACGCAGCAAATGTTAAATCAACAGGAAAAAGCGTACCAAAAGCTTCAGAAAAAAATAAGAGAAGAACTGGGCCAGCTGGGATATAAAATTAGCAATTAAGTTTCCAAAAACTGTTTTTTATAGTTGAAGATGGAGACTAAAGAAACAAAATGCGTAAACTCGCGATCCTGATGGATTCAAACAAAGGCATAGCAACAGAGAGAATTCATCAAGCGCTGATAGAACTCGCTAAAACTCCCCAAAATCAAGCTTTACTAGAAATTTGGGTGGGAAGTTCACAGGAGATGGGAGGAGAAGTTCGCAGGTATATCCAACGACTTCGTCAAGAAAAGCTTGGGTTTCCTATTAGGGTATTTCCGGGAAACCCCTTACAAGTTTCTCCTCAAGCAGATTATTTACTCGTCCCCAATCCCCTGAATATTACTAGGAAGAAAATAAAATTAGCTGTATTTATTGGAAAGAAGTACATTCAATTTTCTAAGTTGATCGCGGCCATAAAAAGACATCCCTTTCCAGAGAGATTATCTTTTGGTTATCTCGTTCTTGGACCTGAAACATCAGTGGGGCGTAAATTGGGTGCAAAAATGTTAAAAAATGATGATGATGCATTTAAGCTCATCCAAAACTATATGAAAAAACACAAACCATGGGGGCTTTATATTGAGGCGGGATCGGGTGCAGAACGATCAGTTGCCACTCGGGTTAAATTAATTCAACGCGTAGCAGAACTAACAAAGGACAATGCAACACTTTGCTGTGGTGGCGGAATAAGAACCCGAGAAGAAATAAAAACGCTCTTAAGGGCTGGAGTAGATATTGTGGTTGTTTCTACAGTTCTGGAAAATTCAGAAAACCCAAAATTATTAATAGAAGAATTTTTAGAAGTTTATGCCTAGATTAACTATTATTTTAAAGAATAATACAGGGATTATATAAAAAAAGAAGTAGAAAAAGACGATGTCGTTTCTAATTATTTATTAGGGGAAATTTGTTAAAACTCCGCTGAACTAGCCCAATTCTTTTGATAATAATCTCCCTAAGATCGACATCCCAATTCGAATGTTTGCTGGATCCTTGTAAGAAAAACTTAGGCGCATCGTATTCTTGTTGACGATATTATCAACTAATTCATCGTCATTTCCCTTAATAACAGAGTGGCCACTAAGCGGATAAAATGCCGCTCCAGGTACATAGAGGACATCGTTCGGTATAGCTTTCTCTTCTAAAAACTTGGTTGCATTAAAACTGACATCTTCTGACTCCCACCAAATGAAGAAACCGCCGGTTGGTGAGGTGCGAAGTCCTGCTGGAAAAGTTTCATCAATAGTCTTCGCCATAGTATCCATTCGACGTTTGTATTCTTCCAACAATGTCGGGAGTGCATTATCAATATATTTTGAATAATAGCTATCTAGGATACGTTGAGTTAATGTAGGTGAACAGAGGTCAAGGAAACCTTTGTCCTTTATCACAAGATCAGATAGAGTTTCGGGCATCACAGAGTAACCCATTCGTAAAACTACTGCTTCCTTGGAAGAAGAAGACAAATAGGCAACTCTTTCATTCTCCTTATCGAGTTTCTTAATGGCCGGGGTTCGTTTTTCAAATTGAATTTCTTTATACGCCGAATCTTCAATGATGAGAATATTATGCTCTTCTGCAATATCGAAAAGCTGTTTTCGTCGTTTTTCAGGAGTGGTGGTTCCTTTAGGATTGTCACTATCCGCCACTACGTAAATAATCTTTGGAGTGACATCTAATTCTTTTTCAGAGAATTCAATAGCTTTTTCCACATATTCAGGAATAATTCCATCTAAATCGCTTGGCACTGAAACGATTTTCGCTCCTAATTTTACAATAGGAACTAGAAAGCCAAGATAAGCGGGTCTAGGTGTTATAACTACATCATTAGGATTGCACACACAATCTAAAATGGCATATAAACATTGTTGAGATCCTGTAGTAATGGTAACATTCTGCCATCCTTCATCCTTATCTATAAATGTTAAACCGTCCTTTTCGCGGAGACGATTTGCTAGGGTTCTACGTAAGAATTCGTGTCCTCCTGTTGGGCCATAATTCAGATCATCTATTACCCTCATTTCATTACCTTTAGTAATTTCAGTTAGATGCTCTGTTCCTAACTCAATAAGAATTCTGGCAAACACGTCAGTGGGAAGCATCCCGGGTTTTCCTCCACCATAATAGTGAGGAACATTGTATGATAACAGCCGTCTAATTTCAGACTCAGGAATAAATGAGGTCCACGCTGCAAACTCTTGTTTTTGTATTTGAAAGGGATCAATCAATTTATTTTTCTCCTCTAAAAATAATAAAGCTCAAAATTGCCATAGTATCAAGTATTCTCTACCCATATTGCAAAAGAGGTTGTGGAATTATAAAACTATCTATCCACAATGAAGAAGACTCTATTCTTTTTTAACGCTAGAATAATTTTTTTATGGAAAAATATGGGCGAATATCCCTTTTTTGATAATATAGAATGCCGAAACCAGTAAGAATAGCCAAAGAAAAGAATAGAAGGGCCATCATGGAGACGTAATTAACACCAGAAATAGTCAACAGAAAGCAGAGTGTGATAACTAACTCAGAATATCGAAAGCTTGTTTTAGGCTTTCTCTATACTCTTCAGTTTCTTTCCCGCTTTTCTTGAAAAGACGAGTAAAAATGTTAGTACGAGGACTTTTCTTGACCACGATGAGAGTCATTTCAAAATCTCCGCCTGGAAAGATATGAACTGTGTGTTCTGGAGCTTCTAGACGTATAAGGCCTAGAGGACTTTCACTGACATATGTTGAGATTAACGTGTTGGCTTTTGTACTTAGTTCCAAACCAATAGCACTAAGGGCGGTGGGGTTGATACTTGTCCCCTCACGTAAGCTCTCCACTATAACAAGTCCATTTCTTTCGACGATTGTGGCCCCCAATACATCTGAATGTTTCTTTACAAGAGCATCAAGGGTTTCTTTGAGTTGTTCAGCAGCAGTTTCCAATTATATCCATTCCTTTCTCTATTTGAAAGATTAAAGGCTATTAATCCGTGATGTGGTTGGAAAAAAAAATAAATTCTTTGGTAACAAAAACTTTTGAGATTCAAACTTTTAGAAGTATCAACAATGTATTCGACTACATGTAAATACATATTTGGTAATGAAATGAAATCCTAGAAAAGACTACTTTTGATGGAATGATCTTCATGAGCCCATTAAGAATTGGAATTATTTGTTATCCGTCTGTTGGTGGGTCAGGCATCCTTGCTACGAGACTGGGATTAGCTCTCGCGTCAAAAGGTCATGATATTCACCTTATTGCTTCCGAATTACCAGTTGAGATGCAAGAGGGAGATAACGCTTCGTACTTCCATTTCCATAAAGTAAATGTTCCAGATTATCCCCTTTTCCGCTATCCACCTTTTGAAATGGTCTTAGCTGCAGAAATACTTCAATGTGGTAGAGAACATGAGTTAGATATTGCCCATGTTCATTATGCTGTCCCTTTAGCAGCAAGTGCACATTACGCCAATTTAATGGGGGGAGCACCTTATGTGGTTACATTACATGGATCTGATACGCATACTATAGGTGCTAACCCTCAATTTCAAGCCCCTATACGACACGCTCTACTAGGTGCCTCTTGTTGTTCAGCTGTATGTGAATTTCTAAAGAAAAAAGCTCAAGAAAACTTTGGGGTGTCTAAAATTCAGGTAATTCCTAATTTTATTGATCCAGAACGATTTAATAATGATAAAAAACCAACAAATGCCTTTTTTAAGCACAATAGACCAACAGTGGTTCATATATCAAATTTTCGACCTATAAAGCGGACACATGATATTATTAATGCTTGGCCGCAAGTTAAAGCTGAGATTCGTGATGCACAGCTGATCATGGTCGGTGATGGGGTTGATGCTCCTGCTGCAAAACAACTAACGCTTAAACTAGGGGTAGGTGATTCAGTCTATTTTACAGGAATAAGACGAGACACGGAAGCAATTTTATCTCAGGCGGATGTTTTTGTTTTAGCAAGTAATTTAGAAGCAGCTCCATTAACTTTATTGGAAGCTATGGCAACAGCAACTCCTGTAATTGCCACAAAAACAGGAGGAATCCCTGAAATTATTGAAGATGGAAAACAAGGGCATTTAACAGAGATAGGAGATATAAAAGCTCTAGGACAGGGAATGATAGACATTTTAAGTGATGAAAAACGTGCGCAGAGAATGGGAGAAGCGGGACGGCAAAAAGTATTGGAAAATTATATCCCTGAAAAGGTTGTTCCACTCTATGAAAAATTCTATCGGGGGGTCTGTGTAGATGAAGACTAAAAGGATCATGGCTATTGTAGCCCATGCAGATGATGAGGTTTTTGGAGCAGGTGGCACTCTTGCAAATTACGGGGCAAATTCCAACGTACTCTGCTTGACAGGTAACCAACCAAGAGAAAAAGAATTCTATCAAGCTATATATAATTTAGGAATTCAAGGAAAAATCATAGAAGCTTCCGATTTTTCAATTAAGGTATCGAAGGAATTAATTGAAGTCATTGTGGAAGAAATTCAACACTATCGGCCTGAGATTGTTCTTACCCACACTGCAGTTGACTATCATCGTGATCATCGTACTACTCATCACGTTGTCAATGAAGCTATTGAATGGGCTGGGCACGTCACACAATATGGTACCGATGCTTGGCGTGTCCAGGGGCTATTTGAAATGGAAATCAATAGCCTACTCAGCAACCCGACCATTTTTATCGATATCTCGGCTGTTATGGACAAGAAACAAGCAGCTGTCGCCTGTTATACCACCCAACATGCCAAGACCTTTGCTACACCGAATTATTATGATAGATTCACCTATCACAAGGCAAAACTACGTGGGTTACAAGCAGGGGTAGAGTTTGCCGAAGCATTCCGACAAATCAACTTGACATGGGCAGGACCGTTCTATCCAGAAAAAATTCAGCCTTACTTTAGATTTTAAAAATTAAAAAGTCATAAAAGAAGTTTATTGAAAATTAATCGCCAACACGGTTTTTAATTCATCTAGAGAAGGCGGTATGGGGGGAAAAATCTTTTGTGATTTTAAAACTACTTCAGGATCCTTGAATCCAGTTCCTGTAATAGGAACCACAACTATATCGCTTGGATCAATGCTACCTTGGTTTACTAACTCTTCCAAGCCAGCCAAACCAGCAGTTCCAGAGGGTTCTCCAAAAATCCCTTCCTCAGTAGCTAACCATCTTTGAGTTCGCAAGATTGATTCCTCAGAAACTGCAATCCCAGTTCCATTACTTGTATAAATGGCCTCCAATGCACTGTCGGCATCCCAAGGATGAGGATCAGCTAATCCACCCGCCACAGTTCGCGGGGTTTTTTGCCAATCAGTAAATTCTAAAGGTGGAATTTTCTTCAATGCAGCCTTAGATATGGGGGCACATTCTTGAGGTTGAACAGAAACCATACGGGGCAAGGAATCACAGAAATCTAGTCGCTGAAACTCATCAAAACCTTTGAAAGTACCGGCTAACAGCCCACCACTGCCAGTAGGACATAATAACCAATCTGGAGCGGTCCAATCAAGCTGTTCACAAATTTCGAAACCAAGGCTTTTAGTTCCCTCAAATTGGAAGGGATTAAATGGTCCAAACGAAGGGCATGGAGTCCAATTATACGTTCGATAAGCTTCTTTAAAGAGGGTAACAGTAGGATCTTCAGCTTCTTTTTCTATGGAAACTCGAACTACCGTAGCACCAAGAAATGTCAGTTGAGCAATTTTTCCGCGAGGAGCATGCTCGGGTACGAAAACTATAACTCGAAGACCAGCGCGTGCACCAAAAGTCGCTAAAGCCGCTGCAGCATTACCAGAGGATGCCGCAGTGAGCGTTTCAGCACCTAATTCTACAGCTTTAGAAACACCAATAGAAATGGGGCGATCTTTAAAACTACCAGAAGGATTTCCAGTTTCAATCTTCAAGAATAGGTGCTTCAGCCCCATTTTTTGTGCAAGGCGATAGGATTGAATAAGCGGTGTCCCTCCAACTCCTAAAGATATCAATTGAGTTGGATCTTTCACCGGATAGAATTCCCGATAGCGCAGATGATTAAAAGTTCGAGCTTGTAACGCTTTTTTAGTAATAGAAGAAGCGAGAACATCATAATCAAACGAAATTCTGAGTTTAAACCCACAACCGCAGTAATCATCAACAAAATGGTTTTCTTTGATAATTTTATGACATTTAGGGCAGTTTAAGTCTTCTGAGTAGAACCAATTATGAGAATTTAGTGCTATCTATACCACCAAACCTCAATCCTAATCATCCCACTCTTCTAATCCCTCGGGGTCATAATCATCCCAATCCCATTCATCAGATGTACCCAAAGTCGGATCATCCTCCTCTCCTATCTCATCAGGCTTTTCTCTTTCTCTTTCTATATCATTAAAATCAGCTTCCCTCTCATCCACACTTTTCCTCTTTCTTGTTTTTCTCTGTTTTTCCTGCCCTTTTCTAATATCTTCTTTGAGTGTTTCCTTTTCTTCTTCTTCTGTAACACTCTTTAGGAATTTTGCTCCCTTATTTGTTAGTTGAAACGTTATGTCTTCAGGCCAATATGGGGTTTTTGTAATACGGATAAATTCCATCCGTTCAAGATCACGACAAGCCTCTTTCAGCCCTTCATAGACATTCGCTGGTTGTTTACGGATTAATTTGCCTAGTACTCTTTCTTTATAATGTGATTTGACTTTAATGGTATGTAATTCCTCACATCCATAACTTTTAGCGAAAGCGTGAAGGATTCTTCTTTGATACATAGTTAAATTGGACCAGCCCATCTGAATCGCCCTTGTTTTTTCCTGTAAGGATTTTTTTTTAAGGAATTTTGAAACTGATTAATCCACGAAAATCTGAAAATTATGAGAGTATAGTACTCGATAAGCGGTTTTAAAGAGTATGTACTCGTCCTATTATGTTTCTTTTTCTTCCCCATTCAAGAATTCGTTCGATCGCTCTATCAACATTTGGAACAATTGCTCCTGAAGCTACTTTATGTCCACCACCGCCAAACGTTGAAGCCAATTGATCCACGCGATACAGAGCGTACTGCTCCTGGGTTAACCCCTTACTTACTCGAAAACTCAAAAGAGCATCTCCTAATCGTTCACGTATAGAAACACAGACGTTTACTTCGTCTTTGGCAAGTAATTCATAAATTATAGTTTTATCTGAAAGGTTACGATCTTTAGTGCGTATAATCACAAGAGAAGAAGGCTCCAAAGTGTTAGCTATATCCATAGCTCGGCGTCTCTTTCCAACCACCCGTTGAGACATCTGTATAAGTAGTGGATGGAATATGGCGGCATCTTTCTCCTGTACAAAAACATCAAAAAGTTCTAGGACCTCTCCTACACTTTCTGGTCCTTTACAAGCATCATTCACTAACCATGTCCTCTCTTCAAATGTAGCTAACTTGGGGTCTATTGTTTTAGTAGGTGGTTCTGTCTGAAAACCTGCAGTATCCGTAATTCTAACAATGCTTGCTAATTCCTTAAAATCCTTCAATCCGTCCGAAAACTGATCAAATAAGAGATTAGTAGCACTAGGAGCCTCAGGATCAAAAAGCACTAATTTTGCTTGTTTTGGTAGATTAATAGCAGAAGCATGATGATCACAGTAAAAGCCTTTCATAGGTTGCTGATTGAAAGGAATCAAATCACAAATAGCAATCCATTCATATTGGCCTAAATAAGAAAGGATTTTTTCACTCCGCAACAACTTATAAGAGAGCGGTACAGGAACAACTCTATCATTAGCGAAGAGAGTTTTAGCCATTGCACCGCTAATGATTCCATCGGCATCATCACGATGAAAAGCAAGTTTAAAGCCATCTTTTTCACAAAGATGCAGTACATCGGCGAGGTCGTTTTGATCCTCTACTGCTACCTCGGAGAGTAATTCAGAGTCTTTAATCATTGACATCCCGGTCGAATTAGTGGATATAATTAGAATTGAACCCGATAAAGGATAAACTAACCGATTTGATCCTACGAATAAAATGCCTATAGATCAAGCATTAAGGCCTTCTTTTATCGTTTTTATCGAATAAATCGCCCTTAAGGATTAAAAAACCCCTTAAACGGGAAGAATAAAGGTTTAGACAAAGATTCATTCGAGAACCTTAACAACAACATCATTCGGACGTACTCTTTCAGGAACCTTGATTCCTACATCTTGACCCGCTTTAGCTTCGGTAATTGAATCCCTTTCAATTTGCATCGATTCAACTGGCATCGTAAAATCAGTAGTTGTTCCCTTAAAGCGAATTGTATCACCGATTTTAAGATCTCCAGAGAGTTTAATTGCAGCTACACTTGGTTTGGCAAAGAATTTAAAAACTTGACCGATTTCTTCCTCGGACACCTTTTTCACCTAATTTTTAGAAAATTTAACAAGTTTTTTAGAAAGTTACCTATAGAGATCCACAAGGCATTTCATTAATTCTCAAAAAAATAGCGGTATCTACGAGTTTTAAAGTTGTGCCCCACATTTACGGCAAAAATTCGCTTCTGGATGATTCTCATACCCACAACGTTTACAATAGGCTCGTGTATCCCCTAATATTGCACGAAAATCGGCTAACCAGAGGTTAAGATCCGAATCGGGAGAAAAACCAAAAACAAAAGGATCATTGTCTTTTAAATAACGAAGTTCCAACCATGCATGTCTATCGCTAAGTATAAGCTCTACCTGCTGAATATCGCTAACGGGAAGAATGAATACTTCTGTAATTCCATTCTTATCCTGTCCAACTAATCTAAAATTTAAATTTGTGAGTTCTCCCCTAAGATTAAGACGATGATCCTTAAGTAATCCACCCTCACGAAGAGTAGCTATTGGACCCGATCTCAAGAGATGCTCTTTTATCGACCTTTTTTCTACTATTACCGGTTCATGGGTTTCTATTACTGTAGGACCCGTTACTTCGGGGATTACAGGCTCTTCAGCTGCTGATAATGAGATTAGAAAGTGTTCAAGACCAGTAATGAACTGAGCGACAGTTTTACTATTAAAAAAGACAGCAAAAGCATCAGAAAGGTCGGTGTCTGAAATAATCAGGACTGTCAAAATTCCATTAAATAAAATAGCTAGGGATCTAACGGGACGGAAGAAATGGCTTTGTTCGAGAGAAATTTGCTTGACTGTAGGGAATTCATTAGTTATTACTTGAATAAGCTTATTATTTTTCTTGCTATGAAGAAGACGAAGCTCTGTAGAAGCATCCTGCGGGAACCAGTTCCTTAATGCATGTTGAATCGCTGTGAAACCACTAACTGCGAAATTAAGGTTTTCTGCAGTCTGAACCAGTGTTTTTTCTTCAATTTTCTGAAGGGCATCAAGGGTATGAGTAATGACATTCTCAAATTCGTTTTTCTTAGCTCGTACTGTATCATTAGGAGAAAAAGGACGATATTCTTTTGTATCCCCGGTTACAAGTTCATAAACAAACCCTTTTTCCCTCAAACTTTCGAGAACATCATAAATTTTACTTTTAGGCACCCTACTATGGCGGCTAATCTCACTAGCGGTGGCTTGCCCCATCTGAACCAAAGAAGTATAGGTTCTTGCCTCATAGCTGGTTAAACCTAAAAACATCAAGGATTCGATGATAGTTCTTTCCGAGGATTTTGGTTCTGACATGGACAAGATCAACCTTTTATATCGAAATTTGTTGCTTAGTGAAGTTTGACACCACAAGAAGGACAGAATTTGTTTTCGTCAGGGGAGCCAGGTAGTACTCGACCACAATATTCACAGTATTCTCGCTCATTAGGGACAGAAGGACCCGACTTACTATTTAAGGGCGAAATACCGTTACTAAGGTGATAAACGCTCCCGGTTTTAGGATCAAACTTAATATTAATTTCTCCAATTGAACCCATATGTTCAATTCTTTTTCGGACATACTCCTGCGGCTTTCCGAGTATATGTGAAATTTCTGCTAAAGTGGGATTTTTAGTGGTATCAATTGCTTTTTTAATGACTATACTCTCTTTTTTCAACTCATTCTGACGAAAAAGAGCATAACCAAAAATAGATATGCCAATTGCAATAAATACAAAGCCTGGACCAGAATAAGAATCTAGTACAGTACATACACCAAAGAAGGTAAGACCACCGCCCCAGAGAAACCATTTGATTCGATCAAAACCAGGGTCTAGACTCGAATAATACTCACTATCTCCATAAAATCTGGCTCGGATCTCATTTAGGTAAATTTCCCATTGTTGCCTATCTTCCTTGGGAGAAGTAGATATACTCCCTAAGATCTTCTCTTGTCGTTTTCGAAGATCCCAGTTCCTTTGATCTCCTCTGACGATCAATGAAGCAGCAATAGGCAAAAAAAGGCCTAAAGAAAGGAGGGAGACGGTCTCAATAAAGAAAATTACGGTAAAGCCGATGACAACCAAACCTGCAAAAATAAGCTGGTTTCCTGTCCAATGTTGGGCTCTATGAAAATGTGGTAATTGTCTTTCTTTCGTTCTCGATGTTAAAGGAGAAGAAGTGACAGGTTTAGAAGGTGAAGAGGGAGGAGAAGAAGTGACAGGTTTAGAAGGTGAAGAAGGAGGAGAAGAAGTGACAGGCTGGGGTTCAGGTTCAGGTTTGGGCTTGGGTTGAGGTTTGAGTTTAGGTTTAGATTTGGGTTGAGGTTTAGTAGATGGAGATACAATTGGTTGTACTTTTGACCCACGAAAATGCTGGACAATAAGTAAAAAGCTGAAAAGGAAGAAAAGTCCACCAATCATGCCTAGGACGAGTGAAATCCCTTTAAAGAAATAGTATTTTGCCCCTACTTGGAAAGAAGCATGGATTCCCTGTGATAGATCATTATTGAAGATAAGGAGAGAATATTTCCCCTCTTTCGGACTCCACCGGAACTCGTTATAATAAGCTGTTAACCTAGTCGTATCGAAACCAGAAGGATCGCCCAATTGATCAGAACCATATACAATATTATAACGCCTCTCAAATGGGGAGTAAACATTAATATAAGTTGCATTTTCATAAAAAGCACGCGCAATACCTGTAGGAACAATACCTATCTTGAGATTTTTCTCTGATTCAGGGTACACACGTATTTTCACCTTCATAAGCTCATTAAGTTCCCAAGGGAGCTCAGTCTGGTCTATAAGTTCAACATCTTCATTTAAGACGATAGCATAGCTCTCATCTGAACTTATGGAAATCATAGGACCATAGAGGTACCCATTTGCCATAACAAATAATGGGATTGCACCCAAGAAAAATATAAAGCTGATAAATAGGAAGAAAATCCCAAAACCCATTTTTTTACTCATTTTCTTTAATCCTCCATTTAATTTAATTTTCCACCACATTTAGGACAGAAATTACTATCACCAATAACTGCTGGAAGGTGATATCCACATGAGGGGCAAAATAAAGCTGATTCATGAATTTTAGAAGAGGGGGCACCGTAAACCGATGAATCAGGTGAAGAAGATGGAGATACTGGAACAGATGGTGGTTGAGTAGCTTTAACTTTTTTACCTGCTGAACGACCAGCATATATCAGAAGTCCGCTTATCAAAATGCCAAATAAACTAATAAATAAGAATGCAAGGCCAATTGGACGTAAAATTTCAATTTTCATCCCTTGACGATACTGTAATTCCATACCTTGGGAGTAATCTGTATTCATTATAACTAACATATATTGCCCTGCCTCGGGATACCAGGTCATAATAGGAAATCGACCTATATCATCCTCAATCCAGAAAGGCGGAGAGGTCATATTCAAAGGTTGAGTACCAGCGATAAATTCTACATCAAAGTCATCTCGCCAATCACCATAATTTGTATCGGTACTATCGGAGCCTATTGAGGTAATCATGACGTGAGGTACATTTGTCACAAACCTTTCAACTTGGGACTGTGGTGCAATTCCTATAAAGAGTTCATGCATAGAAAGACTTTCACCCTTGAATTTCATCTGCATTAAATGTAGACTTCCTAAATCAGGAGCAGAAACACCGAGAGAAACTACAACTGCATAGGCATTTGGAGCACTAATATCCACAGGCGAATCATAGATAAATAACCCACTAAATATCAGCATAGGCAAACTAATTACTAAACCGAATACAGCAAAACCACAGATCACAACACCAAAAATAAGCTTTAAATTAGCCATTGATAACATCACCCCTATATGAAACATCCATCCTCCTGGTATCTAACTTTCTAAGGTGTATCGTATTAGTTAGAAAGGAATTAATTGGATGAATTTGATATTGGTGCATAATAATTAAGGGGGAATTTAAATATATAAAGTTACCCCCATAGTAGTAACCGAATATAACCCAACTTTTTTCTTAAAATAGAATTTAAAGGGTATATTGCGCCATAAAATAGCAAGGAGTGAATTAATGGGTAAGAAAGAACCTAAAAAAAGAGAAAATATACCTAAAATGAGAAAAAGAGGAAAAAATGATTTTATTAAAGAATAAATTAGCAGAATTACTTTCAGAATCTAAAGAATATCTAAGAAGTGAAGGAGATTAGATTAATCTAGAGAAAAAATCTTAATCAACTCAATGAAGTATTATCAATTAATTTAATATTAAAGAAAAAAGACATATTTGAGGGAAAACGTAATGTCAGAGGATCAAAAATTCGAGGAATTGCATAAGAGATTAGTAGCAGTTTTTTACAAATATATGCCGAGTGCAGCAGCCTATCTTGGAAAAGTGGAGTACGAAAAAGAGACAGAGGTTGGCACTAAAGAATTTTATGAAGAGTTTGTCTCTGAATATGCTAAATGTATCTATGAGCTCAATCAAGTTGATATTAATAAATTAAGTCTTGAAAACAGGTTTTCTTTAAGAAGATTAGACAGTAGCAACGAAATCTTTCAATTTCTACATAAAGCCTTCCCAACTTGGCGAAAAAACCCTTATGGACTAGATATAACCCAAACAATCATCTTCACTCTGTTACAACGGAAAGGGCCTACTATTCATGTAGCAGAAGTAGTTACTGCTCGACTTCACGCACTTCCTAAATATTTAGAGGAGTTTCGTTCTCGATTTGATAATACTCCCATCCCAAAGGTATGGAAAGAGACAGCATTTGAGATGATTCAATTAGCTCCACATTTCTTTCAATATCTTGCAAGTATCTTTAGTAGTACTTCTCTCCCAGAAGCTCTACAAAATGATCTAACGGGAGTAGTCACAGAAGCGGCAGCAGCTATCAAAATCCACAGTGAATGGATTCAAAGCTTACCTGTTGATGAAGATGAATTCGCTTGGGCATTAGGAAAGGAAAACTTTGAAGAATTATTACGTTTGAGAAAACTTCCGTGGGATCGAGAAACGATTTTAACAAAGGGTTATGAACTTCTAGAATCATTAACTCATCGTGCTGAACAAGTAGCGAAAGAAATTAACCCCAATAAGACATACGAAGAAGTAGTTGATGAAATTAATTCTAATCATCCCCCTACATTTGAGATGGTTTTAGAACATGCAAAAAGCGAAGCTGAACGAGCAAAAGAATTCATTATTGCCCACGATCTCGCCACAATCCCCGCAGAAGAGAGTCTAGTTGTCGTTAAAACACCACTCTACCTAGCACCGGTCATCCCATTCGCGATGTATGGGCCGGCCCCTTACTATGCTCCAAAACAACCGGGTCTCTATTATATTACTCCTACAAAAGATGATAACGAACTAAAAAGGCATTCTTATCCCAGTATTTCAAATGTTATGGTGCATGAGGCTTATCCTGGGCATCATTTAGATTTCTATAGTAGTAACATTTCTGTATCCGAAAGTTATCTCCTTACATATCTAATAAGCCATCTGGGAGCTGAAACCGTTGAAGGGTGGGCCCACTACTGCGAGGAAATGATGCTGCAACAGGGCTTCCATAGCGAACCAAAAAAAGTTGAACTGGTGATTTTACTAGGGCAAATCTGGCGAGCGGTCAGGATAATTGTTGATGTCGAACTTCATTCTAAACAACGCACAGTGGAGGATGCTATCAACATGTTAGTTGAAAAAGCTAAAATGGAAGAAGGGGCAGCGAAGGCTGAGGTGCGGCGGTATACTAGTTCTCCAGGGCAACCATTATCCTATCTTGTAGGCAAAGTGTTAATCCAAGAACTCCGAAAGGAGACGGAAGAGAAGTTAGGGGATAATTTCAACCTAAAATTTTTCCATGACACCATCCTCCAAAGTGGGGACCTGCCATATTTCATGCTAAAAGAATTGTTTGAAGAAAAGATTAGTAAAAGCTAAATTAATAGAATTGAACTACCATAGTAATAAATCCTTTATCACTCTATGGTTCTAAATTAGAGATGGTTATAAAGAGATTAGAACATATGAATGAATGAGGAGAAAAGTATGGATGAAAAAGAGCTAGATAAAGAGGCATTACAACGAAAGGTAAAAGAAGAAGAGGAAGAACTGGCTGCACTTGAGAGTGAATTAGCTGAATTAGATTCCGAACTTGGAAACTACCTCAAAAGCGAGGGAGATGAGACAAGTTTAGAGGAAAAAACCCGCCCATCTCATAAATTGAGTAGTCACCCAGGAGCTATAGAAGCAGCGGTCAATGAACTAATCCTTAAATCTTTAAAACCCTTAGAAGAGAGGGTAGTTAATATTGAGACAAAGATAATGGAATTTGAACAAAAAGAAGCCACTTCACCTGTTATGAAGCTCATTGACCTACTTAAAACTCAAAATGCAAAGATTCGTGAGTTAGAAACGCGATTACAACAGCTGGAGAAATAGTCGGCAACAAGCCGAATGAAAAATGGGAGTGTACTATTGAAAGCTAACTATCCAACGGGAGTAAAAAAAACTGTAGAGGTGTTACAACAGGCCGGGGTTGATTTTGAGATCCTTCCCCACATATCAATGAACGGAACTAGATCTACTGACGCTTCTCAGGCTTTAGAAGTAGACATAGACCGAATAATAAAGGTTTTAATAGGAAAAACTCGAAAAAAAACCTTTTTCTGCGCTATCCTCTTAGGACACCAACATTTTAACAAGGATAAGTTAAAGCAGATTCTTAATGCTAAAGTAGACCGCCTTGCACAGAAAAAAGAAATCGAGGAACTTACAGGTTTTTCTCCAGGAGGGGTGCCGCCTATTGGATTGCCCGAAATACCATGTGTCATTGATTCTGCCGTAATGGAAAAGGATTTTGTTGTTGGAAGCGCAGGTTCGCCATATTATGGATTAAAAGTCTCTCCACAAGTTATTGTAAACATGAGTCATAATGTTATCATTGCGGACATTGTTAAGTAGCAGTATCAAAGTAAAACAGAGAGATAAACAAACCAAAAAAAGAAAAAGATAACTTTCTATCTTTATTATTTCATTTAATTCTGTAATATCATGTTAAAGTTATTCCTCTAGTCACAGAAAACTCTTACCAATGGAATTTAAGTATTAAAAATCTTAAAATAATATTTATAGCCATAAATAATAAGATTACTCTTAAATATTAAGAGATGGGTGCTTTATTCAGATCTAGTTGGTTGGGATTTATATCCGAACTTCTGATGATATTATTATCGTCAGCTAGATTAAGTAAAAATGTATAGAGAACACAGATAGACAAAAATGAACAACAAATCAAAAAGAAGATTGGGATCTTTCAAATGCAAAAAACAGGATTAATTAAAACATGTTTTATTATGTTAGTCTTTAATATTGTAGTGTTCAATGCGCTCACTATCCACGAATACCTTGCGGGAGGTGGAAATATTAAGAATTGTTCAGCAATACCTACTACTCCAGCATCTTTTCCCACACCTGCTGAGATCGAATGGACTCGAACCTATGGGGGATCAGCAACGGAGTACGGTTCCTCACTAATTCAGACTGTTGATGGGGGTTATGCATTAGCTGGTCGTACCGAATCATATGGGGCTGGGAAGATAGACATATGGCTGGTGAAAACAGATGCGCAGGGCATAATGCAATGGAATCGAACCTTCGGGGGATCAGCAAGCGACAGCCCGTCCTCATTACTGCAGACGATGGACGGGGGGTTCCTGATTGCAGGGCATACTCATTCATATGGGGCAGGTTTTTCTGACATATGGTTGGTAAAAACAGATGCGCAGGGCATAATGCAATGGAATCAATCCTATGGTGGCACAGCGTTTGATTATGCATGGTCATTAATCCAAACCACCGACGGAGGTTTTGCGATGGCTGGGAAAACCAACTCATTTGGTAATGGAGATTGGGATATGTGGCTGGTGAAAACAAACACGAACGGTAGTGCCCAATGGACGCGAACCTTCGGTAGTATATACTCTGAAGGAGTATCCTCGGTTATCCAGACGATAGATGGGGGATTTATCCTTGTTGGTTATACTGATTCATATGGCTGTGGTATGGATGACATTTGGGCGGTAAAAACGGACGAAAACGGCAATATTCAATGGACGCGAACCTACGGAGGCCTTGATCATGATAGAGCGCGGGGGATTATCCAAACTGCGGATGGAGGATTGGCTCTGATTGGAGAGACATGTTCCTTTAATGCCAGCAGGACGGACATATGGTTGGTGAGAACAGACGCGAATGGAAATGTGCAATGGAATCGAACCTACGGAGGCATACAGTCTGAACAAGTTTCTTCGATCATTCAAACCGCAGACAAAGGGTTTGTTCTTGCCGCAAACACGGAGATATATCATCCTACTCCTTATGATGTGAATATATTATTGTTTAAAACGGATACTAATGGGATTATGCAATGGAATCTAACTTACGGAGACTCACTGCATATTGAGGAAGTTTCAGCATTAATTCAAACAACAGATGAGGGATTTGCCCTTGGAGGTCATGTCTTTCGGCATGGTAGTGAAGCAGATATGTTATTAATCAAAATAAATGTCTCTTCGCCATCTGAAACAACCACTGATACAACATCTAGTCCAATCATCGATAACGCAAAGCAGAATCTAATTAATGCTCCTTTCTTCGTCTTTTTTCTAATACCATTAGGAATTATTGGTTATTATAAACGTAGGAAATAAACTAAGACCCTAATGCAGACCTAAAACACAGTAAATCATTTATTCTGCGGTAATGGAAAAAGGTTTTACTATTGGTAGCCCAAGGTCGCCTATTATGGATTAAAAGTCTCTCCACAAGTTATTGTAAATATGAATCATAATGTTATCATTGCAGACATTGCTAATTAATGAAATATGAAATTTAAACTGTTGATAACAATATTTAGATAGAAGCTTAAACATAAATCACAGTACATATTTAGAACCTTATCCTGAAGTTAGAAAATAATTATTACTCTAGATGAAAATTGGACTAAAAAGAAAGGTGCATGTTGTGTCAAAAATTCGTCGAATTGTATTGGATGTTATGAAGCCGTTTGACCCAGATATTCTCACTTATGCGGACAGTCTAGCGGACATTGAAGGAATAAATGCCGTCAATATTGTCCTAGTTGAAGCTGATCGAGAAGTAGAAAATATTAAGATCACAATAGAAGGAGGAAGTTTAGACTGGGGGCTTATTAAAGATAAAATTGCTGATTTAGCTGGAGCGATTCATAGTATTGATGAAGTTGTCGCGGGAAAAAAGATTATTGAGATGGGAACAACACCCCAAGATTACCACCACAGTTAATTTTTGGAATGAATGATGAAATTTATTAAAAAACTAAATCAATACATGAAAATTTCTGGTGGATGGGGGATAGCTAGAAGATATTTTATAATGAATGGATTCGATGGCATTCTGACGGTCTTCGGTGTTATTATGGGGTCATTTCTCCTAGATGTTAAAGATCCTCGCCTTATTATAGGACCAGGAATCGGTGCTAGTGTTGCCATTGGAGTTTCGGGGTTTTGGATTGCATATCTTACAGAAGAAGCGGAACAAATAAGGGAAAAAGAAAAAATGGAAAAAAAACTCTTTACGAATTTGGATAACAGTATGTTTACAAAAGCGGCAAGAATCTCTTCTTTTGTTAATTCCGTGGTGGATGGGATGTCGCCCTTCTTATTCGGTTTGACTTTGTTGATTCCCTTTATTTTAGTAGAACTTGATATGCTCACAATCGAAAATGCATATTTTTTGGCTTTTTTAGCGGCGGGTTTGCTATTATTTATTCTTGGAATGATTTTGGGAGTACTATCAAACCAGAATCGCTTAGCATTTGGACTAAAGACCACAATGGCGGGGATAGTAATAATTATATTACTTCTTGTATTAAATATTTAGATGAAAATTGGAGCTGCAGATAGCTATTGAGTAGACGGAAAGATAAGCGCAAACCAAAAAAGAAATGCCCCGAATGCAGAAAAGAAGTTAGAGTTAGAAAGGTTTGGGGTAGTAAAAAAGCGTTACTGCACTGTGTGTATTGCTCTTGGCAAAAATGGAGAAAGGAAGATAAGCGTGCCACGGAAGATGATATGGCTGATCCATGGTAGTAGCTTAGTATCCTTTTGATTCCTTTTTCTATGTCTCTTTTTTATTCGAGAAAAGCTCTAATATTCTTTTGGGAACTTCCTTTGGCTTATCAATGAGAATTGTCTTTGGTAGCCCTGCTAGATCAACAAGATGACCTTGGAAAGCCAGATAACGGCTATAATAACGCTGATAGTCTAAAATACCCCATTGCTCATATGTCAATGCTACCAGAATCACACCTGCAATTCCCATGGAGATAGCTGCAACAATGAAGATCGCTTTATATCCTTGAAAATCAACTATAAAGGAAGAGAGACCCACGACAAAAGGAATGGGCAGACCGGTCACAATGGAGTTAATTGCCATGAATTGTCCTTCTTTTCCTTCCGGTACAAGATCAGCAGGAAGAGAAATCTGGACAGTTGTGAGGAGGATTGTGCCAAGGCCAGCTATAGGAGCAGTCCATAAGGCAATATCATAGTCACTGACCGTAACAATAAGGATATAACTTACATAGAGAATTGTTGCTAACATTCCTGACTTCACTTTACCCAGCTTTGAGACTATAGCTCCAGACGGTACAGCAAAGATAGCCCCAAAAATTGTTATCGCAAATAGCAGTGTAGTAGCATCTGTGGTTTTTAGTCCATATCCTGTGTCTTTATCTGTCACAAAGTCAACCAGATAAACAGTTATTAACTCAATTCCAACAGCCCAGAACAATTGAACAATAAGCATCGTTCTAAATTGACCCCCACCAAAAGCAACAGCATATTTAGGGGTGTTAATAAGATCTTGGATAGTAGAATCGGGAGCAAATTCAGGATTCACTTTAGGGACAAAAAGACATGTAAGAACAGTAGTAATGAACAAGCCCCCTCCACATACATACCAGAAGAGTTCTAAATCGTTTTCTAAGAAAGAGGGACTGTTAAGACCTATAACTACCCCTGTTCCTACTGTACTTAACAACATTATACATAAGCCTGCCCAACCTCGTTCATTTTTCTTAAATAACTCGGAGAGAAGAGCCCGAAATGGAGATCCAGCAATTCCAGACCCTGCACCTACCAGAAAATAAATTAAAATGAAAGTAAAAAGACTCGCATTAATTTCCAAGAGGAGAGGAGCTAGTAAAAAGGTAATGCTTGATAAAAGGCCTCCAAGAAAGATAAAAGGAATTCGTGGACCAAATCTACCCCGAATATCATCGGACCAAGTACCTGCAGCAAGAAGGAAAATAATAGCGGTTATTCCAGAAATACCCAATACAAGTCCTTTACCATCTTTATCAACTGCATAATCCTCCATTAAGATTCCGAGCACATTGGTAGCGAAAGCTGCATACATAGCGCCTCCACCGGCGAAAAAGGCAACAGCAATCGCGATACGTAATAGCGGAAAAAATTCTGTAATTTCACGAATTTGAGAAGGAAAGTTTGTTATTCGATCTTTTGTTTTCTTTGCAGCTTGCATAATACATCGCCTTAGTACCAAAATCACTTATTATCAATTAAAAAAGATGAAAGTAATAGTCTCTACAATTGTCTCTTTCTTGATTCATTGTCTTAAAGATGCCCCAACCCCTTACGGGGAGAGGATAGAGCAAAAACCTTCTACTCTCCATTGTCCGTGTCTTTTCACTTCTTCCAATGGAAAAACGGATTTTTTGCCCTTTCAGTTGAAACACTACTCTTTAAGGTAGTTTTCAACTATTATGTTAGCTATTAGTAATAAATGATTCCTTAAACTACTGTGTCCATGCTCCAGAGTTTCAGCTAATTGTTCCAACTCCTTACTAGACTGAATATATTCGTATAATTTCCACACTCCTTTTTGTTCTGCTTCCGCTATTTCATCTGCCAACTTTTGAAAGTTAATCTCACTCCTTGCTTTCCAGTTATATCTGGAATTAATAGGTGATCTTATTTTACGTGAAATCAACGCTGATCTTCGGTCATATTGTTGAAATTCCTTTACTAACTCATTTTCTGTATTGGTATGGTGTTCTCTCAACAGTTCAATAAATCTTGAATCTGATATTTTAGGTTCAAGATAGATTTTAGATCTATGTGAACTAGTATGGAAAAAATCATGTAACAATCCATATTTTACTAACTTTTGAACTCTTTCAGGTAAGTAACTCGGTAATCCTTTCCGAATCTTGATTTTTCGATACTTCCGACTAGTTGATTCAATCTGATTAGTAATTTTTCCATGAAGCCACTTGACTAAGCCCAAACCTTCCGCTGTAAGTTTGCCTATCGCTTTGATTTTTAGTAACTGAGCTAATTTTGCTTTTGGTCTGTTTTTAGTCTTGCATTCATACGTTAATTCAATTTCTCCGAGAAAACAAATATAGAGGGACGACGTAAAAAAGTTTCAAAACTGTTGCTTTATTCTTTAAAGTGGATTTTTCTTCGAATGAGAACTCCTATTGACAAGATAAGAATAGACAATAAGGGTAGGAAACCGAAGTCAGCTGAGTCCGAAACACTTGAACTGCTCTCACTACTAACGAGAGTTATGTCCCTCGTCTTAATGGAAGTAACTTCAGGAGAAGAAGTTTGAACTAACGCAAAATGGTTGAAATAAAGTTCTACTTCAACTGGTTCTTTTGATAAGGGAAGCTTCAAAATAGTAGTGTCATTGATCCATATAGTTTCGCTTAAGGTCAAGATTTGACTATCATTTCCGAAACGGGTAAAAACATATAGTGTGAGTTGTTGGGAATAGGGGTAGGCATGAAAAGCGTCATTGGAATCTTCAACGGTTATAGAAAGCAGTTTTTGAGTCGTATCATATGTGACATTTGTGAATCTATAATCTGGAAGATAAGCATTGTCAAACCATGGCAAAAAGAACCAATCTAAGGATTGACCGATCACCGCTTCGAAAGATTGCTGAAGATTGGGGAAAAATGCGATTTTAAATTTGTAGTGCTCGAAGAAGTATCTTAATCCTGCCATAAAATTCTCGTGACCGATAGTAACGCGGAGTTTTTGCAGAATAATAGGAGTTTTACTGTAAGCGGTAAAACGATAGCTTGTATTGGATTCGATACATTCATAGACCGATTGATTGATTTTACTTGCTTCATTAAGCTCCGAGTGGTGCGATAGTACGACAGTTTCATGATCAAAAGTATTCCAACTTGGGTAATAATGGTCAGAGTAATACTGATGAGACCAACATGTTAATCCTTCATCCAGGTGCCCCTCATCCACTTGATCATTACCTACAAGCTGATACCACCATTGGTGGGCAGTTTCGTGGGCAAGCGTTATCTCAAAATACCAGGGGAGGTCATCACGATGATCAAGGCCTTCAGACATATATATTTGGCAGGGATACTCCATTCCGCTATAAAATCCATAGGCTTCAACGATATTGTACGTTGGGTAAGGATAGACGCCGAAGGATTCGTTAAAGAATATTAAAGACCTAATACCTGTATCCAATGCAGTATTATTCCATAATGAAGTGGATTGAGGCAAATAATAGCTTGAAATATTCACCCCATTTACTAATGTAGATTCTACTATAAAGTATCGCGAGGCAGAAAAAGCCACTTCACGGACAGGATAAGTGGGATTATAATGATAGGTTGCAGTTAATCCATCGGTAGTAGTTCCAATGAGTTCTCCTGTGGCGGCAACAATCATCCCATCGGGCACTTCAATGAATAAATCGTAGTAAGCCATATCTAAATAGAAAGGATCGCCAGTATGAAGATAAAGATCGGTGTTCCATCCATCAAACTCATCGTACACACAGGGAATAGGATACCAGCTTGCACAGGTATATGTACGTGATTGGTTATGATCCCAACCGTAGGAATTGGCACGATCTTGGCCATCAGGAAGGGTTGTACTAAAAGTAATACTAAATGAAATACGTTGATTGGGGGCTAAAGGAGATTCTAAATCTATCCACATAAGCTGCTCATCCGGTAATACTTCAAAAGAAAGAGCTGTATCGGTGAGGGTTCGTACATTAAGAATAGTAATCGTACCTGACCTGTTTTCATAGCCCATACCAGAAGGATACAAGTGGAAAGGGAGACTTGAAAAGGATAGAGGGTCATTGTTGTAAAAATCAACAGTCATATTGCCTTCAATTGTAGAAAATGTTTCATTAAGCTCAACCGATAGATTGTATTTAGAAAAATTCTCATTAAAGGAAATATTTTTCGAGGATTCTTTATCTACTGTAAAATTGGTAGAAGAGAGATTATACTCCTCTGAAACACTAGATGTAATTTTTACAAAACTAGTTATCCCGTTAAGTAAACAAAGAATAGCAAGTACCAATAAAAACTTTGTAACGATTTTAAATATGTTCTTCTTTTGTCGCATTGTTATAACTTCCATGAATTCTATTCCGTATGAGACATAACTTTCCAAATCCGGAAATTACGTATTTTCATTTTACATCCACACAAAAGGATTCAAAAATCCCTATTTTTCGCATATCGAGCAATTATAAAGATACTGAAACCCATAACTAAAGGGATAATGGCAAATCCGGAAACATTACCATTATCATCATTAGAGTCAAATCCAATAGACTTAGGGCTGCCTGATATATCAACATTAGAAGCCACGGGGTAAAACTCCCATTTCAGAGAAGCTATCCCATAAACTTCCATTGACCATTCGCTTGAAATTCCAGAATTTGTGTAGCTTTTAATCATCATTTCTTGTCCAAATTCTTGCACAGATATGAACATAGTATCGTCTTGGATATATGTATAGATGATTACATCTTGTCCTCTTAGCTGGGTTTCTTCCTGTATCACTTCAAAGAAAGCGAGTGGATCTAACTCTGCATCATTATTCAACTTCCACTTAAGAGGCATGATCAAAAGTTTATCAATATTTATGGTTTGATAACGATTGATTCTCTTGCCATTAAGAAACATACCCCCAAAAGCAGGGCGATCTGCAAAATAAAACTCGGATGGATCACTTGATACTTCTTCAAAGGCAATTTGGAGAATATCATTCAAAGTAAGGTTTTCACCAAGTAAAGTAAAGTCACTTACGTTAGTTTTGAACTCAACAAGCTTCCAGCTCAATATTGTGCCTTTTTTGATGCTTGAATGCCATACTAATGTATCATCTGCAGATACTGATATGTCTGTAAAGTTATATGTGCTGATAAGTAAGACTAAAACACTCAAGACAATCAATTTATTTCGTAAATTTCTCATTTATATCACCTACGGCATATAATATGTAAAATAAGAACGTAAAATCCATCCAATGACTGTGGCGCAAGTAAAACTAGTGGAACTGCCGAAATGAGTTTTAATAATGGATTTATTTTGTAACAATAGCATTTTCTCCCTTTACCTCGAATCTAGGGATCTTTCCTTACCATATCTGTTTCGATATGCTTCTTCATATTCTTCTTGACTTATTTCACCTTGTTGATACTTCTTATAGATTTCTCGGAATGCTTCTACATCTGTTAGTGGTTTGGTCAAGTTAGTTTTTGATTTATAATGCTTTTTTGTATAAACGGTCAATGTTACTACTACAACTAGAAAAGATATAACTAAACCAGAGAGTATGTGATTCATATCCCATTCAGAGTCATCTCTAGAAGCTATGGTATTGCCAGTTATCTCAAAATTGGTTGCATTTGGAGAATAAACCCACTTAAAAGAACCCCGATAAGGAAATTGAGCTGAAATCTCATAGGCAACACCGGTATCTTTGTGATTTTTAGACATTGTTTCACCATCATCTTCTTCCATTAATGTAACCACATAATCACCTTGAAGAATCGAACCTGTTGCTCCAAATACGACGGTTACGAAATCTGCTGAATTTAACACTGTACCATCATTTAGCTGGTAATTAAGTGGTAAAACTGAAAGACCGATTTCGAGGAAATCCCCCAACATTACTTCCTCAGTTTCGTCTAATTTCTCCCCATTTAAGAGGAGATCAACACATTCGGGTAGTTCTTGATAATAAACTTCAAGTGGATCAGTTGATACATCACTGTTCAGCGATAGTTGGAGAATATCACCCAAAATAAGGTCCTTATCCCCAACCTCAAACGCACCTTCCCCTATATATGACTCTAGCTCAACAAGCTCCCATCCTACAATCATTCCTTGTTTAACGTTTGAATGCCATACTATCGTATCTCCTGATACCTGTACAACAATAGAACTCTTCATTAGTAAGAATAAGAGTCCCAAAGCACAAATCAGAAGTGTACTTTTTTTGGTTCTCATACAATCACCTATTTTTATTCTCTATAATCTTTTTGAACTTGTATACTGTTCCTGTTAGTAATAAACCAACAATAATCATAACCAATCCAAACCCAGGAGTAGCATTAGAGCTAGTATCACTAGTCTTAATACTAAAGTTGTTTGTAGAGGAATAAGTTGTCGTTATAGCAGCGGATTCATTAAACAAATCAGCAATTTTGTATTCATGATAGCCTTTCGTTAGTTCCTGATCCAAATTAAGTTGGGCAACCTTTTCATAATTGTGATAATGATAGAGGTAAATTTCTCTGTTCTTCAGATCATAAATATTTGAATAAAGGGTATAAACATATCTTCCTTCTTGATGAGTGGCATTCAAAACATCCTGGACTGTTTCTACCGTTATATCGCCTTTAGATGTGATATTATCTAACATTGTAGCTGCAGTATGATAGCGCCAACAAGGATCAGTAGCGTCATATTTGGGATACACTACATTCCAATTTGTAGAGACAAAATAACTACTATTACCTTTCCTAGTAAAAGATACGGTTCTATCATCTCCAGGACCAATGATTACCGCATCACCAGTAGCGTCTGCAAAATGTATTTGCTCAACCCAAAGATTCCATGTACGATAGAATTTAAAGAGCGAAATGACTTCATCAACAGTACTGCATTTTTCTAAAGTCTCGATCAAAGGATCTTGTGGCCAAAAAGGTTTTGATGAATCAACTTTCATTGATGTCCGTGCGAGAGCGTTTCGATCAAAACACAAACCAGCTGTATTTATTCCTCCCATTGGTAGGCCATCCCATTCATGATTATTATATTTGTATCCTACGAGAGCCATTCCGTGTTTAGCACCGACTGATGGGAAAAACCAAATATAATTATTACTTAAAGTTAAGTCCCAATCTTCATTGCTACCAAAAAACACTTTATCCTCATCGGGGGATGCAATTGTAAAAATAGTGCAGCCATTGACAGAAAAACTGCTTGAAGAAATAATGGTACCAAAAAATATTGTCATAATGACAAAATTTGATTTATAATGCATTTTTACATCCTCAAAATAACTTTCTATAGTTTTTTCTAAATTTGAACACTATTCCTGTTAGTATAAGGACGAAAATTGTCAATAATGAGCTAAATCCCATTATTGATCCATTATTTTCTCCAGAATCAACTGAAGTGTTAGAAATAGTTGATTCTAATGATGTGGTTGATTCTAAAGAAATAGTAGGTTCAAATAGATCTATTAGCTTGTATATGTGCTCTCCTTTCGCTAATTCCTCATCAAGATTTAGTTTAACCACTTCATCATAGTTACGATCGTGATATAGGTAAATCTCGCGTTTCACTAGATCATAAATGCTGCTGTAAATCGTAGAGGCACTCCCTTCTTGATGAACAGCATCCACCACATCCCGAACTGCATCTAGAGTTAAATCCTCTTCATATTTGATATTATTTAGCATTGATGTAGCAATATTATAGCGCCAACATGGATACCAGCCCTTTAAAGTGACCCTGTTGAAGTTGGTTGAAACAAGATAGCTCATATTTCCTATCTGTGTGAAAGACCATTCTCCATCCGCCCCGACACTCATGACTACTGCATT
>JAEOTF010000397.1 GCA_016840025.1 Candidatus Hodarchaeota archaeon | reverse complement strand
GACGTAGCCTCCAACCGATAGGCGAGGGCGGTAAAATTCGCCGACCCCGAGACAACGGAACTATTCACCACGCCCCAGGTACGCCCATCCTTTACAGGCGATAAGTCGTCCGTCACATTAATCTCGGCAGAATTATATATATCCCCCGGTTCCCAGTCTATGGGAATTCCAATTAACGTAAGATTATAGTCACTAAGATCGTGAGATGATTTTACACCAAGAGAAGTAAATGTGATATTCCATTTCACATTCAAGGAAGCATTAGATACAAAATATGACAATGCACCGATTTCATGGGTGCTGGGAGCATTATATCGCGCTTTCCAGGTGACATTAAAGACGACAGAGACATTGGTCCGAAATACCTGATCGTCCGTCCCGTCTGTTGAATTCATTTTGATATTAGAATAACCAGGAAGGGGGACTCCTCCATAACTCATATCGCAAGAACCTGGTGTGGTATATGTAAGAGTATTATTATTTGAATCCAATCTAAGTACATTCAACATTAAAGGGATTGAATTATTAACAGGACCTAACCATGCACTAAACCAGTGGAACTGAAATCCCATATCTGGACCAAAAATACGGGGATCATTATATGCCCATCTTAAAGACCCCACTATATCTACGTTCTCCATATGCAGCCAGTATGTAGTATCATTTAATAAGACAGGAGGCGAAGAAAAAGTTATTTCAGTCCAACGTGCTGAAGTAGTTAGATTCGCTAAAATTTCAGAAGTTATTTCGGCGCCTGGAGCATTACCGCTATCTTCACAGATAGAGACCTTCAAATCGGGATCTCCTGCAGCAAATTCACCCCCCACATAAACCCATAGTGAGAATAATCGTACCCGAGTTTTAAAGGAAAATTTTTGACCAACTCGTTCCCAAGAAGTTGCTGTAGATTGATCTGTTTTAAGATTTGCAGTTGAATTCTCTACCGTCACCCAGTCTTTCGCAGCGACTACATCCGAGACGTTAAGGGCGGACTCGTCGGCGGTGAATTGCAGTGCAGTTCCCGAGGCATTCGTCGGGGTCGCAAGATCGTAGGCAGTGACATGGGTAAGATTCTGATCCTGGGAGAGGGGTCCCCAACTATTGGTGATCGTTTCGTTAACTTGTGTTCCATTAGCCGACATGTATTCTTGAATCGAGAAAGTTGACGAAGAACTTCCAGTATTATTTACTGGTGAACGATTAGGTTTATTATCTTCTATATACGTCTCTTGGTCACTTTCTATAGCACTTATCTGATTATTTTTCTCCTTTTCATTCAATTTGATATAATCATGATTTTCTTTTGTTTGATCATTAATATCAAAATAGTCAATTAATCCTTCATTTTGATGGTCATCCTGACTTAATACAGAATTTGTCTTGTTTGAAAGAAGTTCTTCAAGGTTACAATGAGAAATTATACTCAAAAGAATCATAATGAGAACAATAGCGGTATTTATCGCCCTTTTCATCTGTTTTCACCAATATAAGGGACTAGTTATAGGAAAAAGTTTATGTTAAATGGATTTTCGTTAAAAATACTTAAACCTAATGTTAATTCACACATATTATTGAATATTGATAGAAGAGAGATTCATACAACCTTTAAAAATGTGATATCTAGGTCATTCTAACTTAAAATATTCAATGTAGCTAATATTGGCGTTTATTAACTTAAAATTATTAATGGATCTTTTTTTGGGCAGAATAAACGATTAATAGGATTAGATTTAAGTAATTTAGGATTAATAATGTACAAATGACCTCAATCCATAAAAGTTGGCACCCAACAAGGTGAGATAAGTATGATAAGAGTATCTAATACTGTTATAATATTATCAAAGATTATTCTGAGCATTATATCTCAAACGTATATGGGATGGGGTCTTGAAACTCAGAATGAAACAGACAAAAACACAGATCAAGCTCAAAAAGGTTTTGAAACTGAAAAAAAAGATGTTAGTATACATAATGCAGGTATTAATCAACTAGGAGAATACACAGACGAAGATTCTCTTGATATAGAAGCTATTATCGATATCACCTCAGATGAATCGGAAAAACTTATCTCGGATTCAAATGGAAAACCAAAACGCTCACCATCCAATAACGAGGGGACTTCCGTATCAACGTTCTCGATTCAAGAATATGTGTCGGCTAATGGAACACAAGTTAACGAAACGATCACCAATAGTTGGGGACTCCTCTCCCAGGATCAGAATCTTACCCATGTCACTGCCTACGATCTTGCGACCCCGACGAATGCCTCGGGAACTGCACTGCAATTCATCGCCGACGAGTCCGCCCTTAATGTCTCGGATGTAGTCGCTGCGAAAGACTGGGTGACGGTAGAGAATTCTACAGACAACCTTGTTACAAACTTAAGAAACACGACAAATTGGGTGAAAGTTGGTCAAAAGTTTTCCCTGACAACACGGGTGCGATTATACTCCATATGGGTTTATGTAGGAAGCATATATAGCGGTGGAGATCCCGATTTGAAGGTCTCTGTTTGTGATGATTCTGGTTCAAACCGACCTGGTTCAGAAATAACCTCTGAAACAATAACTGATTATTCTCTTTCAATTCGATGGTACCAAATTACTTTTTCTTCGCCTCCCATCTTATTTAATGACACGTCATATTGGATTACTTTGGAAGATGTTGATGCAGGGCAAGGTGATTTGAAATGGGGTGTAAATGAGCCGTCCGTTTCTCAACCAGATTCAAGTATGTGTTTTTATATGTTCAGTACTTGGCTTGCGCCAGTTAACAATACATTGCCTTTAATGATGCAGGTCCTTAGGTTAGATTCAAACAATAATACTCTTACATATACTACACCTAGTTCTTGTGATATGAGTTATGGAGGAATCCCCCTTCCTGGTTATTCTAATATCAAAATGAATTCAACAGACGGGACGGATGATCAGGTATTTCGGACCAATGTCTCCGTCGTCTTTAATGTCACCTGGAAAGCGAGATATAGTGCTCCCGGCACCCATGAGATCAGTGCCTTATCCTACTTTGTGTCGGATGGTTCTGCAAAGGCTAATTGGAATATAACTTTCAGTTGTGGTGGCGTTAAATCATCCTATAGTCTTAGTGACTATAACTTGACCCTACTGGAAATACCTAATGACTGGGCGCCAGGAGACATATTTACTTCCGCTGACGTTAATGTGACGGACGACTTATCGCCTGTAAAGGATGGGCGTACCTGGGGCGTGGTGAATAGTTCCGTTGTCTCGGGGTCGGCGAATTTTACCGCCCTCGCCTATCGGTTGGAGGCTACGTCCCCCAATTATGTTGCGACGGTCACGGTGGACAACCCCGCTTGGAATTTAACCCAGAGCATTACTGTGACCTCGGATTTTAACAACAGCGTCTTAGCCAACGCCGTATCCCGATTTAATGTCTCAATTATCTTTCCCAACGGCACTGAAGCTGTCGTCAATGCATCCATGCTCCAGACCGAAGACCCCCAGAACACGACGGTTCCGTTGCTTAGCAGCTATCCCAACGGCAGCTATCAATTTGTTACGACGTACTGGAACGGGACAGAGGTTGGCTTGAATATTTCAACCGTAGTAACAGTGTATACTCCTACTGATCTGACGATTAAGGTCATAGAGAGTTCCCCACATTTCATTGGAGATCTGTTTAACATCACTGTTTTCTTTAATGACACTGCTAAGAATCAAGGCATACCAGGTGCCACAACCTTCACGTATGATACTGACAATAATTGGGGTTTGTCAGGGAGTCTTCTTCCTGAAGTTGGAGAGCCTGGAAACTACTCGATTAATGAGCTAGCTACGGATGGGAAGGATTTGGGTGATCATTGGATTCAAATTACTATAGAACGCCCCTATTATGTTAGTCAAATACTCAATCTTACAGTTATCTTTCAAGAGACAACGTCTCTAGTTATTAAGGACAATAATCAATCTGTATGGTATACTGATTACTTTAATCTCACCTTAAATTATATTGGAGATACTGCAGGGTATTTACCCTCTGCTACGATTCTCTTAAATAATTCGATTTCGATGAATTCTGTGGGAAATGGCACTTATTGGTATGAAATCAATACTACAGAACTTATTGAGACATTTGGGAAGACTGGCGAGTTTCATTATATCATTAATGCTTCTGCTGGCTCTAATTATCAAGAACAAGTAGATTTGCATAATTTTACTGTATTAGATAATCCTTCAAGTATAGTTGCCACGAATGCATCAGGATTTACTTTGACTAATGAAACTACGGTAACTCCCCTCTATTTTGGTAATACATATATTATTGAATTCCAATATAATGATACTCAGCATAATCTAACAATTGATGAAACCCCTTCCATACAATTCAATGATACCCGCACTCTTGAATACGTTACTGGAATAGATGGGCAAAATAAGACCGTAACATTTACTATAAATGATACAGGGTTATTTATTGTTTTTATTAAATTTGAACCTACCTATGGTTATGATGAAATGACATTTACAGTCACTTTAGATATTTTAGCGGCCCAAACAACCACCAACGGTCAAAGTGGCTCTCAAAACGTACTTTTTGGCACATCTTACAGTTTTTGGATCAATTATACAGATGTTTCTAATAATGAAGGTATTCCAGGCGCTACTCCCAATATAGAAGGATTTGCATCCTTTGATTCAGCTAGTGGTCCAGGAAATTATACTTTTACTTTTGATCTTTCGCTTACTCAAATGGGTACATACTCTGTAAACATAACCTTCAGTAAACCTAGCTATAGTAGTCAAACCGTTGAACTTGTCTTTGCTGTGATTCCTCGTGAAACCATTATGATAGGTACCCTTGACGATGGGTCACCCCGGAGTAATGAAAGCATTATTATGCTCTATTATAACAATATTTTTGGTTTTAATCTCACTTGGAATGATTCTCTCCTTTCAACAGGTCTTTCTGCTACTGAAATCAGCGCGACTGTCAATACTTCTATAAGCTCTTGGCTTATTCAAGTGGGTGGAAATTATGACTATCAGTTTTCTGCTTTAGGACTTGATCGCCTTGGATTATGGAATATCACTATTCATCTAGGAAAGTATGGCTATGTAAATCAGAGTTGGGTACTGTATGCTCAGGTTGATTCCCGTCCAACACTTCTTACAACGGCTTTAACTAACGGCACCGTCCTTTTAAATAACTCAAATCTACACTTTTTAATCGAAGAGAATGTTACATTCTCTTTGAATTGGTTAGATACTAATTCCTCATCTCTCGTACCTTCTCCAGGTGCAGTTCCTGTTTCGAATCCGATAGGTGCTATTATTCAACTTTCAGGACTCAATTTCACTGTTGATTCCGACCCATCAGATTCTCTTCCCAAAAATATTACTGTAACGATAACATTAACCAGAAATGGTTATGTTAAACAAGTTTACTATGCGTTCTTTATAATTCATGGTCGAGCTACTAACTTCCCGGTGCTTCTTAGCAGTTCAAGTTCAACTGTCTTAGCCGATTATAACTTTTCTGTTCTATATTGGTGGTCAGAAACCATTGACAGTAATATTTCAGATGCTACAGTTAACGTTTTCGTCAATGGGAGCGCAACAACAGACTTTTCGGTTGAAACTGATGCCATCAACGGCCTCTATAATATTACATTGAATACAACCAGCCTTGACAAGGGTTTCTATAACATTTCTTACAATTTTGTAAAATATGGCTACGAATCACAAGTAAATCATACTCAACTGACTCTTCTCCCTCATATGGTCAATATGACAATTATTAGTTTTTCTGAATCGGTGGATGCAGGTCAGAATGTTACAGTTGTTATTCAACTTAATGATCTTGACTCAAATGCGGCACCAGAGGGCGTTATTTTTTCCAGTGACTGGAATAACCCCTTATTTATGGATATTGGGAATAGTGATATTGATACAGGCACTTATCATGTTCTTCTCTTTACAAATCAAACTACTCCTGACTCCTATACTAGTATTCAG
Source organism: Candidatus Hodarchaeota archaeon (assembly GCA_016840025.1). The sequence goes on along the minus strand of JAEOTF010000397.1, from coordinate 14,140 downwards.
ATCAGCTACACTGGATTTCAGCTCCAGAGTAATAGTACCTCGATCTCTTTTGAGGTAATTGGCAGTTTTTTCACTCCTGATCTTGAGGATGTGGGTCAATTTGTAAATGAAACTGCAGTCTATACTCTTACTATAGTAGATCAATTCAATAATCCTGTTTCAGACCTAATAGTTTCTTGGTTACTCAATAATACAGATAAAACTGGTAATGCTACTTCATTAGGATCAGGAACATACCGAATTACTGTTGATTGTACTTTACTAACCGCTAACGAAATTTATATTCTTCAGTTATCTACTAACCGCACTTATTATCATCCATTTTCAGTTAATACTACTTTAACTGTCTTCCCGAAATATGTAACTATTCTTCAATGGCACGATCTTCCTACGGTCTTTACTCAAGGAGAAAATCTTGTATTAGAGGTTCAGTTGACCTTTGAAAATGGTACACCAATACAAAATGAACCCATTAATTTTACAATCGTCCTTCGTTATGAAGGAACTCCACCTAGCCTCTCTGCGCAGTTTATTCTTATTTCTGCTTTGGAAATGCTATCTGCAGATAATACCCTGATTTTGAATATAAGTGAAAGGACCGGTACAGATGGTATAGCTACTGTTAAGATTGATAAAAGATATACTAAAACAGCAGTCGCTCTTGAAGATGTTCTGGTATCTTACACAGGTGCAGTAGGTTACGCAGCTTCATCCTTACCCTTACCTGTATCATCAATCGCCATTAAACCTCCCTCTGCTGGAATTGATCCGATTTGGATAGGTGTTGCTGCCTTTGCAGTAGCAATTTTTGCTTTATTCTCCTTCCAAATCATTCGCAGGCGTGAAAAAACAAAAGCTAAAAAAGCTCGTCGTCGTTCTGACTCAATTCAGGAATTTCTCGAGATTTTAGGCATAAGACACGTGCTTATTTCTCATAATAATGGTATTCCAATCTATTCGGAGACACATGTTGAACAGATTGGTGCAGCTGATTCAGATGCTCTCTCTGGTCTTATTGCTGCTTTAGGTTCTTTTCTCCAAGAATTTACCAAGGAAGAAACTGAATTTTCTCGTTTTGCTCAATCAGGGTTTAATATGACCTCTCGTGGAGGAAAACACACTCGAATAACACTAATTACTGAGAATGAAACATCTAAGATTACTGAGCAAGCACTTCGGGATTTTCAGAACGCTTTGGAGGAGCAATATGAAGAAATTTTGAAAATGTTCATTAGTACCACTCAAATCCCTCAAGATAATGTTCGAGCTATGTGTTGGTATTTTCTACATACCGATCTTCTATACGCCCTCAGCATTGATGAAACAACAGTTACAAAGCAGTGGAAACGATTGACCAAAATAGAAAGAAGAACTGTTCACGCAGCCCGTCGTATTGTGAATCGGAGAAAGGTGGAAGTATTTTACCTTAATACCTGGATTTCAGAACTACGCAATATAGGGTTTAATGAACCAGATATGCTCCAAGGTATTTTTGCTGTGACCTCAAAAAAATTAGTCTATGTAAAGGACTTAGAATCGAGCGAGATAAACAAATATAGCGCTTGATTACTCCTTGATGCTCTAAGGTTATCAAAGATCGTAAAAAGTATCAACAAATATGCACAAATTAGGATAAATTAACTACACCGTTCGATCTAATAATTAATCAGTGAAATTAAGACAGGAAATCTTGGATATTGGCATTAAATCCCCAATTCTTACTTTTTGAGATGTTTACATTTAATTTTTCTCTTATGAACCATAAGTAGATACTTGGTCGATAGTGATAGGGTTCAGGGTAATTAACAAATTTATACTTGATCCTATTAATTCTTCTCAACTCAGTACGTGAAAGAAAACGTGAATGAAAGGTATCACTTACATCAGAGGAAATATTGCATTTTTTGCTTAATTTCCTATAGAGAGTACTACTATGCCCATTAAAATGCGAACCGCTCTACCTTGGGAATCAAAAAAGGATGAAGATTCATTAAAAAAGCGTAACTTGGAATTAAAAATTCTGAATCGTATTATTTCTATTGGTAATAAAACTATCCACCTTAACGAGCTACTACCAGAATTTTTCGCTGCTACTTTAGCTTTATTAGACTTTGATGGCGGAGGAATCTATCTAGTAAATTCTGAAAAGCGCATTGCAGAAGTGGTGTATCATCAAGGATTGCCTGATGAATTTATACAACCAGTTAAGAGAGTTAATATTGATGAAGAACCCTTTAAAACTGTTTTAATAAATGGAGAACCTTTCATTACCGAAGATTATCCCTCTATATTCCCAGAAACCCATTATGGTATATTATCAGTAGCAAGTATTCCTTTGATAGCGAAAGAAAAAGTAATTGGAGCACTTAATATAGCTAGCAAGCATCGTTATCATTTTTCAGATGAAGAAATTCAAATTTTGAAAGTTATTGGTAGGGAAACAGGTAATACAGTAAGTAGAGTGCTTCTTGAAGAAAAATTGATTCTAGCTAATGAAAAACTTCGTAGAGAGATCAATGAACGGAAGCTAGCTGAGGAACGAGCGTATCAACGAACCTTTGAACTCCAAGAAATTTTCAAATTAACCCATAGTATAGGTTCTGTTCTTGATTATAACGAACTCATGTCATTATTATTAAAACAAATTTATAATGCAGTTCCTTACGATGTTTCAGCTAGTATTTTAGTAGTTAATAGTTTGAAGAGCATTCAATATCTTACAAAAAGACCTTTTACTGCACCAGTACAGGCTGAAATCCAAAAAAGAATGATTAATACGCTTAATCAGCCAACGGAGCTCTCACCCAAATTTAATGAAAAGGAATTTAATATACAAATTATAGATTCAGAGGATTTTGATCCTTTAAATTCTCCAATAAATCATCTTAATTCCCTGATTCAAGTCCCTTTGATTCTAGATCCATCTAATGAGATTGTTGGCTTACTTTTTGTTGGTGCTGAGAAGCAGGGTGTCTTCACCGATGATCATACTCGTTTCCTCTACACGATAGCTAATCAGGCTTCTCTTTCTATTCAACGTCTACAAGCTCTTATAAATGTAGAAAAACAACGTCGAAGTTCCCTTTTAGAGCATTTACCCATAGGTGTTCTTCTCCTAGATAATGAAAAAAGAGTTCAATTAACTAACCCCGCAGCACGACTATGTTTGCCTCTCCTGACCAATAAAAAAGAAAATAAATTTATTTTAGAGTTGGGGGGACAACCATTGGAAAACTTCTTTCATCCTAAAAAACAGGGAATGTCACATGAGACTCTTGTAACTACTTCTTCTACACAGGTTTTTGAAATAGTAACTCGTCCAATGCAAATTGCTACTCAAACAGAGGGTTGGGTTGTCGTTTTACGAGAAGTTACAAAGGAAATAAAATTGCAGAAACTTCTCACACAACAAGCAGTAGAGGTTCTTGCAGAAAAGGATAAGATTGAAACTATCCTTGAGATAATTCCAGAAGGAATTCTGGTTTTAGATGCTGATGGTAGAATCACTTTGGCTAATAAAGCCTTTAAGACCGTATCTCACCCATATATTGGTGAAGAGATTCAATATAATGTTTCTTGCTTGGATTTATCGACTAATATATTTGCTAATGCAATAAAAAAGTTATTTCTCGCTAAAACAGGGGGGTCTGTGACTATTGAGCCCAAAACTGATGAGTATCTGCAACTTACATCTACAGTTCTTAATAGCCTCGAAAAACCTAATTTTGGGCTTGTTATCGCTGTTCGTGATATAAGTTCTTTTTTGAAACTTGTAAATATGCGTAAACAATTTGTTTCTACGGTTTCACATGAACTACGAACGCCTATCTCAGTTATTGCTCATTCTATCGCTAATTTAGAAAGATTTAAAGAAAAAATGACTGAAATACAACAAAATAAACTGATGGATGCAATTTCTCGGAATATTAAGTTATTAGCTGATTTAATTGAGGATTTTCTACTCTTATCTATGGTTCAAGAAGAAAGACTTCATCTCAAATGGGAATCTTATAACCCACTAGCGATTTTACGCGATATATTATATCAGATGGACCCACATCGGAAAGCCAAAAAAATAGCTATTGAACTGTTTATTATCGATGAACTACAATTACGGGGTGATTCTCAAAAAATAGGCCAGATTTTTCGAATTCTAATCGATAATGCTCTGAAATATTCTTCTCCTAATTCCTTTTTTCAAATTAGTGCTAAGGATAAATATCAAGGAGTCTATAATCCGAAAATGCAGGATGGTGTGCTTTTTGAGTTTTCTGATACTGGACGAGGTATTCAAGAAAAAGACCTTCCATATTTGTTTGATCGTTTTTTCAGATCAGAGGAAGTTGAGAATATTTCAGGGTCTGGCTTAGGATTGAGTATTGCACGTGAATTAGTCTTGCTCCATCAAGGAAGGATATATGTTGAAAGTGAATATGGAAAAGGATCCACATTTTCTGTATTTCTCCCCCGACTTAATGAAATTCCTTCAGAAATTGCAGAGGAAAAGATCTGATTCGAAAAAATAACCTTATTATTTGCTTACTAATTTGATAACCTTGACTATTTTTATACTATACAAATAATTTACGTTATACTAGGCATGTAGATGCAATATAGTAGATATAGAACCAGGAGAGCCTAAATATCGTAAGTTCCAAACTAATTACTATTAATAGAAAAATGATTCCAAAGGAAGGAAGACAATAGTTGCATCCTTTTATTCTTGTAGTAGATGACAATCCAGATGTCTTGATCAATCTGCAGATGACCTTAGAATTTAATGAATATCGAGTTCTTACCGCTATAAACGGAAAAAAGGCCATTGAACTCCTTTCTGGGTTAGAAACTCCTCCTGATATTGTAATTTCCGATATCATGATGCCTGAAATGGATGGATATGATTTTTTCCGAGCAATCTCTACAAATCCTAAATGGAGCCAAATTCCCTTCTTCTTTTTAACCGCACGTTCTGCTCCTAGTGATATCCGATTCGGTAAAATTCTTGGTGTAGATGATTATATCACTAAACCAGTGGATATTGATGATCTGTTAGCTCGAATAGCGGGAACTATTAAAAGAAGACAAAAGATAAAGAATCTAAATGCCAAGATTAATGGAATATTCTCCTCTATGCGCTCGGAATTAAAACCTTCCATTAGTGAAGAAGAAAGAGAACAGGTTCAGTTTTTTATGATGGATTGGGATGATATTCTAGGCCCCCAAGTCAAAACTTTTTACCCTTCCAAATTTTCACTACCTATAACTCTTGAAGATCTCGGAATCCAGTTATACCAAGCTACAGTATCCATTTATGGTCATTTAAACTTTTATGATGCCCGTGGAATTCTCATATCAATACAGAATATTAAAAAGGATGGATATCTTTTCTTTGATTCTGTTACTGATCAAAATGTGCGAGGTGGAAAGAAACAATTCATGTTAGCTTTGATAGCTCCCAAGATCAATTATTTTGAATCTCTTAAAATTAAAGTGATTTTTACTGATGTATCAGACCAAATTAAAACAGCTAAGTATTGGGATGTAGAAGATGTCTGGAAACAACTAACAAAATTACTATCGGAATCAATTTTTTAGCGGATGTCCTGATAGCTCTAGAATTCCGATAAAGTTTGGTTATTAACTTTTATAATGGAGTGTAAAACAGATTTTTTCTGATATTACGGGAAGATAATTTCTATAGAAGAATAAATGAATTAGTTATTGAAAATTAGAAAGCTAAATAAAGCTACATAAAATTACCAAATAAATCTGAATATCGTGATTTTTAGTATAAAACTATTCAAAAAAATCGGTTAAAGAGCTGTCGTATTGAATAATCTTAATCAAAGGATGAAAAAGAGTTGCTTGTTCGTTTTTCGATTGTCCGGCGAGGGGGGGTTGAGGTCTTTTGTTATGAAACAGAGAAAATGATAGAAAACATGGTAGATCCCCAATTAATCGCTGGATTCTTAGAAGCTATACAAATGTTCTCGGAGACGATGCGCAACCCAATACAAGAAATTCGTTTCGCAAATATGCTGTTATACGTTCATACTTATCGTGATTTCACCCTTCGACTTCTATTTGAGGAAGAATTAGATAGAAAAGAAGTTGAAAAGCTTTTTGATAATTTATCTCAAGTTATTATCCCAATTTGGCCTAAAAAAAAGACAGAAATGTTTCCCTCTTTTAATCTCTTTAAAGAAACGGTATTACCATTATTAAAAAGTTTTGTTCAGGACCCGTTGGAAGGAATAGATGTTCCAATTCCAACTTCAGCAAAACAAGTTTCAAAAATTGCCTTAGTAGGGTTAGCAAATGCTGGAAAAACTTCCATCAAAAAAATTTTCTTTGAAAATTGGACAAAAGATATGGTTAAAGGTTTAAAGGCTACGATTGGTGTTGAGATTTCACAAAAAATGCTTGAATTTTTAGGTAAAAGATTTATGATTATGGACTATGGTGGGCAAACTGCTTTCCGAAAGCAGCATATATCCCGTAAGGAGAGATGGAGAGGAATCTCTGCATTAATCTATATCATCGATATTCAGGATGAAATATCTTTTAAAATCTCTTTTGATTATTTGAGAGAAATATGGCAAATCGTTTCTGAAACAAATGAAAAACAGCCAAAACTTTCTATTTTCTTACATAAGTATGATATTGATAAAAGATCAAATTTAGAAGAAAGCGTGAGTCGGTGTTTATTACTATTTGAAGAGTTTGTTCCCTTTGCCACTTTTCATTTAACCACTATTGAAGACTCAAGTAGTAATATTGCTTTAATTAAAACCTTTTACTTCTCGTTACCAGAGATTATGTTAAGACGATTATTTGAAGAAGGCCTTTTGGATCGTTTTGAGAAAGAGGTTTTGTCGGAGTACGCAGAAATTGCTCAAGATGAAAGCTACAAAGAGGTCATTCAAGAGCTAAAACCAAAGCTTCAAAAAAGTTCAATTTTGTTAGGAATGACTTATGGTTTATCATTTCAGAAATCTTGGATGAGTTATCTAATGGGTGAATGGACTCCATCACAACGATTATTATCGGCGCGAGCGCTCTCACTCATTCGTGAAGGGCAATTTCTTTTCATTAAGATTCAAGATTGGACCGATAAAGGATATTCTAAGGAGTTTACTACAATCCTACTCGATGGCTTCTTAGAAGGGATCCTAAAAACATTTCATTTAAGTCCCCCTGAAGTAGTTGAAAAAGAAAATCACTCTGTAACTTGGAAACTCGTAATCTAGAAGTAAAGATCGAGTACCGAAACTTCAAACCCTGACAAACTTGGACATGTATAAAACCATGGCCCAACCTTCTCACGATTAGTGGAAACCCGTCTCGGGGGGCTGCCCCACACGCATTTAGCACATGGGGATGACAGATGTTGCCATCTGGCGAATCGCATTGCAGATAGGTGCTTTGGCATTAACCAAATGGTAATTGGCGGGCATTTAAGCCTCAAGCCTAACGCTATCGGTTGGGTGCAACAAGAGCGAAATCTCGGTTGCTGTCCGTGTCGTCGAGTCCGGGAACCCGGTTCTAGGCTTTCGGACGCCTTAAGCGACGGCGGTTTTGTCGGCTTCAAGCGTGTTCGCGTACTGATTTCTTCTAGGGCAGGACCTTTTTTAATCAGTTGGAGGAGGGGGGTGAAAGTAATCAAGAAGATCACTCCTCTCCCCTTTGCCGGGGAATGTCCAAGTTGTTCTGAGTTTTGGGGAACGGCTAAAGAAGTTGTTAGAAAGGAGTTTTGGGTGAATGGAAACCAGAGATCGTGTTATCAAGAAGGAAACTTAAAAAAATTAAAAGCACCCTTTACATTTTGATATCCTAGGATTGAATATTTCAATCTCTAATTTGCGGAACAAAAAATTACAACGCGGAACGTTGTAGGTTAGTGTACAATTTTGCCCTACAAGAACGCCAAGAACGCTGGAAGAGCCATCTAAAGAACCCCAGTAAGCCGTACCGGCCTGTTCAATACATTGAACAACAAAATAAACTCCCTACGCTAAAGAAACGCTATCCCGAATACACTTGGGTCTATTCAAAAGTCCTCCAGCTCACTTTGAAGACCTTAGACGCGGATTATAAATCGTTTTTCACCTTACGCAAGAATGGCGATAGCAATACTCGTAGGAAGCCCCGTCCTTTAGGATGGGGTAGTTCACTTACTTCCTGTAATGTTATTAAATTATAAACCTAGTGATTAAACAAAGAAGGGGATTCTCATTTGGTTTGGTTTTCTCCAGTTCGTCGTATAAGAAATGTAAAACGAAGAGTCTTCCGTCCTATAGCCGACTATTTTTGGCTTTCTCTGGACTTTGTTCCTCCCGAACGGCCTGTAATTGTATCTTGGATTCAATCTAGGATATCTCCACCGCTTCCCTTTTCTATAGCTGAATTTAGACAAATCCTTGAGCGACTTGCTAAAGACAAGTATAACAAGGGACTTATTTTAGAAGTTCAGACAGCATTGCCTTTTGCCTCCACTCGCTCGATTATGGATCATCTCATGGACTTTCGAGAGCAAGATAGAGAGATAATTACTTTTGCTACGAATTATTCCTTATACACTTATTGGTTGGCCTCTGTTGGCTCTCAAGTTACAGTACAGAATCAAGGTACTTTAATGATCAATGGATTATATTCTAATATAATCTTCATGGCTGATTTTCTAAAGAAATATGGATTTCAATTGGAAAAAATGGCTGTTTCACCATATAAATCCGCTCTTGATAATTTAGCTCGGAACGATATCACTCCTGAAGCAAAGGAGAATCGTAAGGCTCTTTACATATCTCTTCTAGATCAAATTATCAAAGATATTGCTCGAAATCGAGGATTGTCTGAAGATTATATACAGAAAGCTATTGATCAAGCCCCACTCACTCCCGAAGAAGCATTAGATATAAAATTGATCGATCGACAAGTTTCAGCAGAAGAATTACCGCGCTTGTTCTCTAAAAAATCTCCAAAAATTCGTTCTTATGCTCAAGCTTCCAAAGGCACTCTTATTCCGCCCAAACCTTCCATGAAAAAGGTTGTTGCAATCATTCCAGTACAAGGAATTATCATTGATGGTAAAAGTCGTGAAATTCCTAAGGAAATACCTATGCCTTTAGGAGAGAAACAAGCTGGGGATCATACTATTGTTCCTTTAATACGAAAAGCTCTCACTAGTTCACGGATAGCCGCAGCCATTCTCTGTATAGATTCACCTGGTGGCTCAATAAGCGCATCTGAGAGTATTCGACTGGCTCTTCAAGAGTTTGCATCTAAAAAACCCTTAGTAGCTTACTTCAATAATGTCGCAGCATCGGGTGGATATTATATTGCTGCACCAGCCCATTATATAGTAGCTCAACCACAGACAATAACTGGCTCAATTGGTGTCCTGTCCGCTAAGTTCAATTTTCAGGATTTCTTAGAAAAAAACCAATTAAAAACCGTTGAATTCAAGATCGGGAAACGAGCAGACTGGTTGCAACCAACTAAGCCTCTAACTGATGAAGAACGGTTAATTCTCAGAAAATTAGTTTTTTATCATTATGATCATTTCCTAGACATTGTGGCTGAAGGACGAAAATTGGATAGGGAGTATCTCGAGACAAACCTAGCAGGAGGACGAATTTGGACAGGAGCTCAAGCCTTAGAGAGAAAACTAGTGGATCAAATTGGTAACATGCAAACGGCGCTGAATAAAGCTAAAAAATTAGCTAAACTGAAACCAAATTCAGGCGTTATCACATTACGTTCTTATAGAAGGTCTACAATACCAAAAGTAAGTCTTTTAGAATATTTGAAGTTCTTCCAAAGCTTAACCGATAATCAAATGTGGATGATAGAATTAGATATTCCTTCCTTTAGTATGCTTTAGAATTGTGAATAAGCCAAAATATCGATGTCATATACAATTGGAGTAATATTTATGGTAGCAATCGTAGATATTGGACATACACAGTTTGGACAAAGAAAAGACGCCTCGTTACGGGATCTCATGTTTGAAGCAGTCCAGAAAGTCTTTAATGATTCAGGATTAACCCCTCAAGATATAGATGCCATTTTCACAGGTGTTTGTGGTGATGGATTTGCAGGACAACTATCTCCAGGGATGCTCGGTCCAGATATAGCGGGATTACTTCATAAACCAAATATAAGGATTGAAGCAGCTTGTGCAACAGGATCAGCAGCAATTCATACCGCCTATGCAGCTATTAAAGCAGGGCTTTACAATAGAGCACTTGTATTAGGAGCTGAGAAAATGCTTCAAGTGACAACTCCTGAGGCTACAGAGATAATGGGAGTAGCAGGAGACCTCCAATGGGAATCTGTTTTTGGAAATACATTTCCTGGATATTATGCTATGTTAGCAACCGCTCATATGAGTAAATATGGTACAACAGAGGAACAATTAGCGAAGATTGCTGTAAAAAACCATCATTATGGAGCCATGAATCCGGTTGCACAATTCCAGAAAGAAATTACTGTTGAGAAAGCCCTTAATGCAGTAATGGTTGCCTATCCTTTGAAATTATTCGATTGCTCCCCTTTAACCGACGGTGCGGCAGCTGTTATTCTTAGCAATGATACTGATGCAAAAAAAGATAGTGATACACCAGTTTATATTGAAGGGTTAGGCGCAGCATCCGATTATGTCTCACTTATGGAGCGAAAAAGTCTAACAAGTTTGGTAGGAGCGGTACAAGCAGCAGAAGCAGCACATAAGATGGCAAAGACGACAATAGGGGATATAAATGTCGCTTGTGTGCATGATTGTTTTACGATTGCTGAAATACTGGCTTATGAAGATTTAGGTATATGTGAACGAGGACAAGGTGGGAAGTACATCGAAGACAAAGAACCATATATTGGAGGAAAACTCCCCGTTAATGTAGATGGTGGTTTAAAATCCAAAGGACATCCAATAGGCGCTACAGGTGTCTCTCAAGCAATTGAAATGGTAAAACAACTCCGTGGAGAGGCTGATAAAGGAAGACAGGTACCTGATGCCGAAAAAGGACTTACTCATAATGTAGGTGGTAGTGGTCATTACGCTTTTGTAACTATTTATGGACGCAGGTGATATTATTGAAGTGGTTAGGTAAAAATACTACTGTAACTCAGACAAAACTTCGACCTTTCTTTGAAGAATTAGAAAAAGGAAATTTATGTGCAGGATTATGCCAATCGTGTGGGATGAAATTCTATCCTCCTCGTTCAGGTTGTCCTGAGTGCCATCAAGAAAATATCGAACTTATTCCGCTCTCAAAATCCGGAAAATTAGCTGCATTTACCCAAATCCATTATGGTCCTTCTGCTTTTCAATCTGAAGTACCTTATACGATTGGCATTTTAGAGTTAGAAGAGGAAAAATTACGAATTATGGGCTGGATTAAAACTCCTGTTGAGGAGCTCAAAGTCGGAATGCAACTTGTTTGGGAATTAAAGCCAAACAATTCAGATAGTTATCTCCTCTTCCTCAATCCACCTTGAAAACAGATTAATTTTGTTATTTTTAACTAAACATGCCAGCGTTGTGACATTTTTGACATCAAAGAAATTAAAGAAAGTACAACTCGCTCGCGCTGCTCTAGATTTATGTGAGGAAATCCATGAAGAGACTGGGGAGAAAAAAATTTCCTTAGATAAAGTAGCTAAACGATTAGGTACGACTAAGGAAAAAATAGCAGAAGCTTTTGATTATCTCGTGGAACAAGGTGTCCTCTCCGATGATGGAGACCGAGAACATCTGAATTTCGATGATGTTGGACGCTTGCTTGCTTTGCTTTATGAGTTAATCAAAGAAATGGAAGAAAAAAGAAAGAAAAAAATTGAAGTTCCTCTTTACACATGAGGGATTAATTATGATCTGCGTAATTAAGACTATAGAGGATATTGCTGACCTATTTCGTTCACTCACATCGAAAAATGGTATACCTGATCAATTTGAAAACACATGGCAGCACTCAGAAGTTGTTTGGAATTTCTCTGTATGGATTGCTAGACAAGCACAGAAAAATGGGTACTCCATTGACATGGAGTTTCTTAAAAAAGCATGCTATGTCCATGATCTAGGAAGAGCAATCACAGGTAGTAAAGGGAGTAAAGAATTGCGACCGCCTATTTTTCATGGTATAATTGGCGGTGATCTTCTTCGAGAAAAGGGATGCCCAAGATTAGCTAGAGTGTGTGAGACTCACATTGGTGGTGGAATAACTAAAGATGAAGCAAGAGAACTGGGTCTCCCCGAACAGGACTTTCTTCCTGATTCTATTGAGGAGAAAATTGTCTGTTATACTGATGCACGTGTTTTTTTCGATCCACTAGTTCGAAAAGATGTTATAAAACCCTTTCAAAAAGCATATGAGCGATTTTCCATTTATGGTGATAATAGCAAACGATTGAAGGTTATGGAACAAGAACTAGAAAAGATAATTGGAAAAAAAATTCCTGATTTTCCCAAAATAATAGAGAATTCTTAAATTTCTATTTCTCATATTAAATTAAGAAAAAAGGGGTAATGGGTTTTCATTTTCATTTCAGAATCCATTAAACCTGTTTAATCAGTTCGGGAAGTATTTTATGGAGATCTTCAATGATTGCATAATGTGCAACTTCTAGAATCGGGGCTTCCTCGTCCGTATTAACAGCAATAATACATTTGGAATTTCTCATACGAACCAAATGTTGCATAGCGCCAGAAATGCCACAGGCAATATAAAAGTCAGGAGTAACAATCTTGCCTGTTTGACCAACTTCATGGTCATAAGGAACCCAATCTAAATCCACAACTGCTCGACTTGCAGCGACCTGTCCACCTAGTGCTTTAGCAGTGTCGAAGATAATCGAGTATTTTTCCTTACTTCCACAACCACGACCTCCTGAGACTAACAATTTTGCTTTAGTTATATCCACAGAGACTTCTGCGATTTTCTCCTCGATAAATTCCTCTCGTTTATCCCCCTCTTGAAGATTCAATGCAAAATCAATTACTTCACCTGATAAGGAATCATCTATCTCTGCTTCAGGGTTACTTCCAGAACTAATTGTCACAAAAACAGGTTGAGCTAGGCTTGCACTCATCGTTCCCAACAGTTTTTCCTCAAAGATACCTCTGGTTCCAACAAGCGTGTCTCCTTCTTTTTGAAGCGTTTTCGCATCAGATATAAGCCATGTTCCATGTCGGGCTGTCAAACGGGGTATCATTTCTTTACCATAAAGACTAGCTCCTGCCATGATAACCGCTGGTTGAATCTGTTGAATGAGATCTGAGATAGCTCGGATATGGTAGAGCAGGTTTATTCCTTTTAATTCTGGCCCATCTACTTTATATACTTTCTTTAAGCCATATTTTGTTGCTTCTTGTGCTAATGAGGTTATTTCATGACCTATAATGACACCGTTCAGTTCTCCACCCATTTGATCAGTAAGATTCTTTGCTACTGTCAAACACTCTTTAGAGTGACCAATTAATTTTCCTTTTGAAATTTCTAGAACTACAAGAACTATACTCATCTATTTTCACCTACTCCTTATATGCTGCGATGTTTAATCCTTTTTCTTTTAGAGTATTCATGAGTTGCTCAACCATAGCAGATGGTTCGTCTTCTTTGAAAATAACACATTTTTCTGCACGAGCTGGTGGTTCGGTAATTTCTTTTAAGGACACATTGGATTGAGTTTCCGTATCTGCTTCTAATTCATCTATATTCCACACAGGAATCTTTGTCCGACTTGCTTTCATAATGCGGCGTACACTAGTATATCGAGGCTCTTCATAGGCCCCTGTTGAAGCAATACTTAACACACAAGGCATCTGTAATCGTACGGCTCGAGTTCCTCCCTCAATGACCTTATCAGCAACTAAACCCCCATTTTCAAATTGAATCTTTTCTACCCAACAACCATGAGCCAAATTAAGAAATTCTGCTACCATAGGTGGTATCGCTGCTGATCCACCATCATAACTTTGCATGCCAAACAAGATGAGGTTATAGTCAGCTATTTTTTCTACTCCTTTTGTAAGCACTTTCGCAACCCGGAATGAGTCAATAATTCTTTTTTCGGAGTTATCTATCCGAATCGCTTCATGAGCACCCATAGCAATAGCTCGTTTCAACACTTTGTCAGCATT
>JAEOTF010000396.1 GCA_016840025.1 Candidatus Hodarchaeota archaeon | reverse complement strand
GTTACTGGTGACTTGATATTAATGTCCACACTAAAAAGCAAACCAGTTGGTTTAGTTATCCCTGTAGCTGCTACTAGTCCTTTATTTACTACACTCTTGTTGTTAATAACTGGGGAAGAAATAGTATCTTTAGAAATCCTCTTGTTAACCTTTTTCATTATTTTGGGTATTTTACTAGTTACTTATGAACAACCAGACACTGAAAAAGGTTTAAATCAGGTCTTTGATTTGCATGCGCTAGTTGCAGGATTAACAATAGCTATTCTTTGGGGTTTGATGATATTCGTTGAAATTTATATTTTAAAACAGGAAAATATCATCGGAATATCTTATTCAGCTATGAAAATCTTCAGCTTAAGCTTGATTGTGAGTCTAGCGCTGATTTTCAGTAGAAATCTAGGAAATTTAAAAACATCTTTTACTGACAACAGTTCTGTTAAATATCTGTTCTTCGCGGGCTTCGTTGGTTGGGTTTTAGGAGTAATATTAGTCTATACTTCTTTTGATTTGGGTCCTGCAGTAACGATAAACCTCATTGTTGGATTGAATCCGATTTTCGCAGTGATGATAAGTTTGTTTCTAAAGATGGAAAATTTTTCTAGGTTAAAATTTATTGGAATGACCCTTTGTATATTCTCCTCAATTCTTCTTGTTATTTAATTTGATGACAAAAGATTGTGAGTAAATATGAACACCACTCACGAGTTTAAACGATTAAATCATAAAGCGATAGAACCAATATTAAGAGAAATAAAAGAAAGTCATGATTACTTCTCAAATTCAATTCTATAAACATGGTAAAAAATAATGATTTATGGACAACTTTAAGAAAACTAGCCATAGATACTCAATATATGAGCATCACGAAATTGGATAAGAACCATCGTATTGTAATCGATAAGCAAATGAGAGCCAAACTAGGATTAAAATCTGGTGATAGCGTTCTATTACTTCCATCAGGAAAGGAAATACGTTTAATACCTATTAAAGATGATAAATCTTTTGTAGGCAGTTTAGATCAATTTGACTATGATCCTCAAGACCATAAAGCGACAGAACTGCTATTAAGAGGAATTAAAAAGAATCAAACGGAGTGAGTACATAAGAATGCCTGTCATCGATACAATGGTTCTTTTTGCTACTGCGGATACCCAACATAAATGGCACAAGAGTTCAAAAAAGGCGTTGGAACTAGTTAACAGAGATAATAAATGGTTAGTCCCCTCATTCGCTTTAATGGAATTTGATCTTACTCTAAAAAGTCGAAGTTTTACTTCTGAGGAAAGAATGAACAAGTATTCTTTATTAATGTTAGATTATCCCAATCTGAATACAAAAGTCTATCCAATAACTCCAGCAATTTTACACGAAACTAGCAGAATTGAAGAATTATATGATCTAGATTATTTTGATGCTGGAATGGTTGCCACATCTTTGAACTGGGATGGACAGATCGCCACTATAGATAAACAAATTTTAAAAATTTCAGAAATAGAGGGGGTTTTAGAACAGTTATAATGTGAGTGCTTCAATAAACTCAAACACAAGATAAATGTATGTTATAGGAAGAAGAGAGAATTTTTATTTCTTTATCAACCTCTCTTGAAAACTAATAATTCAAGAAGCCAAACACCACGAATAAATAATATTTGAGGTACAAGGAATATTAAATATATAATAGAAAGGTATAATTCACCCGTTATTACAAAAATTGAGTTAAATATACTCAATATTAGTAGAAAAAACAGCAAAGCGCCACTAAAGGGATGAATATTCCATATAGTCCATAAAAAGCTCTTATTTTTGTTCATGTTCCTTTCTCCTTACCACATTTCGAGATTGGATTGAAAATAGGAAGATCAAAGCAGTCTTTGCTCAGTGTATTCTTAAGCTTAACTGCTGCTGCTGGTAATCGGTATAGAGTGAACGAGATAACCTCTTTTCAAAAGTTCATTGGTAAGTATATCATGTGTAACGAAAAATAGTAGCGGAATTGAAATGCCAAATAGTAAATGACCTTCTGGTTTTATTAACTGAATTACCTCTATTGCGGGCAGTGACAATTTATGTTTGTCATTCACCTTTGGACATGTTTTTACCTACCTATAGATAGGTATTTGAATGATGCAATTAACTACTGAAATCGATGAGTTCTTCAGATACTAAACAAACAATCATGAAAATCGCACGGAACTTCCTGCTAAGCCGTGGCTATAATGCTTTTAGTTATCAAAACATCGCAGATGAGATAGGGATTAGAAAAGCGAGCATCCATCATCATTTTTCCACAAAAGAAGAATTAGGCACAGCTATTATCCGAAGAGATAGAAAAAGGTTTCATAAATGGTGTGAAAATCAGAGTTTAACTACAAATGACTTATGGCAAATGCTAGAGAATTACTTTGGAATTTTTGAATACATTCGGACACATGGGAATAGAATCTGCACAGCATGTATTCTAGCAGCAGAATTTGGCACTTTACCTGAGTCAATGCAAAAGGAATTGAAAGAACTTATTGAAGATGAACATAACTGGTTAACAAAGATTCTAGGGGAAGGACGTGAATTAAAGACATTTGACTTTAAAGGGGAACCTAATAAAAGAGCTTTGCAGATTCTGGTTACATTATATGGCATTATGCAAGTATCGAGGACACATGATAGAATGGATTGGTTTCATATAGTAATTGAACAAATTAAGACCGATTTAAAGCCTTAATGGTTTTTTTCAGATAATAATTTCCATTAATAATGTAGGTTAATCACTATTACTGATGCCATTGCAAACAATACAATTGTTTACCTTCAATGACCCATTTTAGATCCTATTTGCTTTTTTCCCAGCTTTATAAGTAATAGGCAGCGCTGCAATCAAAATTATAATTAAAAGGAGTGCTGCAAGTTCGGTCCGACCCAGTTCTCCGGCACTAGCAGTTTTCGGAACAAACTCGATCACTTCTAAGCGTCTATCAAAAACTTGAAAAGAAGCACCAAGTGAATTTCTTGCCATCACTTTAATTGATAATGGATCATCAGCTCTCTGGAATATTTTACCCCATGAAACTGTCATCCACATATTAGCTCCAGAGGATTGATTCACCCAGGGACCAGCCTCTATTCCTGCGGGTTCATATAATCCAAACTCGATTATATATGATGCAGCTGCGATTGGTACTTTTACTACTAAGAAATATTTTACTTCTAAGATCGAATCACTTGTTACACCAGTGAGCGTGACATTAGTATCAGGTATACTAGTGAATGAAGTACTACTAATAGTCACTTCATCTTGCGCTCGTGCTTGTACCATTTGGTTAATAACATAATCCTCTATTGGGTTCCAAAGCTCTTGGGCTTGCACAGGAATATTACAATCACTTAAACAAAGTGAGAGCATTATTAAAAAGCATAATTTGACTATCTTATCACGTAAAAATCTCATAACACTACCTCTTTCTCTCATTTATATATTTAAAGAAATTTATCCAAGAAAATACTGACTAAGGAAGATTCCTTATTTATTTTACCTAAATTACTTAACTTCTAAGATGATTTCAGAGCACTCATGTTTCATTTTAGTGCTTTCTTTGAAAATATCTGAATAAGACATAATATAGATTTCTTACTTTCCTACATTACTAGATGTTTATTCAATGGGAAATCATATTAAGAAGCAAATATCTGAAATAAAAGTATAGGATGTAATAATTACGTCAATTAAACCAGTCATTTGACACGAACAGTCCACAGATGGCTTCAAAGGCATAAAGAAATCTCAGAGCAATGGATAAATTCTGTTGTTACTTGGACTGAGCATCCTATAGATCAAGATGACTATAATATCCAAAAACTAACCAAAATCAGAGGTAAGTAGTGAAAATTACCATCTGGATTCGTAATTACTCTTGGCGTTATTTAGTTTATAAAATTCACATGGAGAACGTCTAATGACAACTGTTAGTGATTCTACTCAAGAAATGATAACTGAGATATATATTTCAACTGAATTACTGAATATTTCTGCTGATTCGGTAAGGATTTTTGCATTAGATTCCCAAACCATAGGTATTTCAAACACACCACCAAAATTATGGGTAAAACAGTGCCTGTGGGAAAAGTCTGCTACAGTAATCAAGGATAACCAAGAATTTATGATAATTCTACCCCCAGAAGTTGTCCGTTTTTATCGACCTAAGAAGATTGAA
This sequence comes from Candidatus Hodarchaeota archaeon, assembly GCA_016840025.1. The sequence goes on along the minus strand of JAEOTF010000396.1, from coordinate 6,476 downwards.
ATTGCAGGATCTGTCGAGAAAGATAACTTGTTATTGGTAATTTTCAATTAAACGAATTAAATACTTTTTATGCTACTAATGATCTTATTTATTGAGTTAAGGAGTGTTTTATATGATTTTAAGATGCTCAACAAGATGTGCTTCAGGTCATTAAGGATATGAAGCGAAAAGGGAGTGTCTTTGAACTGAAGAAAGGGTTGCTTAATATAATGTAACATCCCTAAAGACTAGTTACAGTATTTCACTACAGTTGTAAATTAATATCCCCAAAGACTAGTTACAGTATTTCACTACAGTTGTAAATTAATATCCCCAAAGACTAGTTACAGTATTTCTATACAGTTGGAAATATTAATCTCAATATGATGTCAATGGAGGAATTGTTTTGAAATACGAAATAAAATCCTACAAAGAAGAATTTTTAGAGGATCAAGTTAAGATAGGAAACGAAGAGACGAAGAAATGGCGATTTTCTGGACAAACGTCGGTGGAACAATTGAAAGTGGTTTACTCTCAACCTAATTTTGACCCCGAAACTCGCTTATATGCTTTTCAAGATGAAAAGATGGTTGGGTTTGTAACATCTTCAATTGTTGAAGAAGAAGGGAAGAAAATAGGGGATGCTCGAATTCCTTTTGTCCTTGAAGGGCATGAAGAAGCAAGGAGTGCGCTTCTAGAACGTGCTATTGAAGTTCTTAAATCCAAAGGCGCGAAAACGCTTAGAACTCCTGTAAGCAAATATTGGGGTCATACAATACAATTTGCTGAAAAATTTGGCTTTAAATTTCAGAGTGATATAACCCTTAGATGCAGAAAGGAATTAGGTGAATTTGATAAAACAAAATTAGTGGACCCTGTTGATGTCCAACTCTTTGATTATAACAAACACGCTAGCAGTGTCGTTAAGCTAGTGATGAAAATTTTTAATGCTACTGAAGAACAGGCTCAAGCAGTAGTCGACCGGTATCAAGATTGGAAGATTGGGGAAGAAAAAAGTCCATTTGGTTTTCCCCAAAAACTTATACTCCATCTTCTTGTAATTGAAAACAACGAAGTTATTGGACGATGGTTAGGGTTTACCGATCAACGAGAGGAAGGGGAAGAAAAAACAGTGAATATTTTCGCTGGATATATCAAGGATAATGACTCTATGGTGGGCAGCCAACTTTTAGCTGCGGCAATTCGCGAAAGCAAGAAAGTAAAAATGGATGCATTACTAATTAATATTGGCACACCCGAAGAAAAAAAAATCTATACCCCTTATGGATTGGAGTTTGACATAGTTACATCATGGTATACCAAAGAATTGACTCCATAAGGCTGACTATCCTTTTTCATCATACAAGTTTCTTTCTTGTGTATATCAGAGCAATCAGGATGATTATCCCTGAACAAAGAAATAGAACGTGAAGGAATTGATTCCCTGAGTTTTCGGATATTGGTGGATCCCTAGTTCCAGTAATACTGAATTGTTGATTAGTACAATCAAGGCACATACCGCTAAATTCAGCAGAAAAGGTCGCTACCCATGTATTATTGTCTGTGAAATCACCCTCTAATGAATAAGTCTCGTCACAGTTACCGAAATAAGTGCAACTAACATCAATATGACCATTCGTCGCAGAAAGTCCAGTCATAAAGCAACCACCACTGATAGCTGGACTAACAGTTAAAGTAGTGCCATCATCTGCAAAGGTGAATTGAGAATAATATAAATCAATTAGATATTCACCAAGAAAGAAGGCACATTGGTAATTGATGGCAGGATTTAGATTAAAAGTACCAGAAACTATTGGTATAGTATCATTTAATGAAGATTGAACTGGTACAAAATAAGAGGGGCTACTATAGAATGAGATTCCAAAAAGGAAACACATTATCAAGAAAGTACTTAATTTATTTATTTTCATGGCAAACAACCTGCTTTGTCAACAATATTCTGAGGAAGGTTGATAAAAAATAGATCTCTACAGAATTTGTTTCTAAAAATCTAGGAGCTGTATCCATTTGGAATATATTTAAGTTTCGCCATGTGAGGGATAGGCAGCACAAATCTTAGAAAAATTCAGTTTAAGGCACTTTCAATGTTCTTATTTCAATTCACGGGTCGTGTGGTGGGATAGGTGGACGTCGGCAGGATTTCCGAAAAGCACTCCTTTTTCCCAACTGAAAAACGGGGTTAAGAAAAAAGAACCCTCTACTTCTTAAGCTGGCGTCTCTGTTGTTAGATTATCCCATACATCACCCCAAACACGGGACAAGTTTTTTTCACTCTCTTCTTTTTGAATATTATTTTTTTAATTGATTATTTTTTCCTCTTTCCAATTTCTTATCCTGTGAAATCATAAATTATTTTATTAGATTGTATTAAAAGACGAATATCTGAGAAAATTGTCTTTTATAGTCTTAGAGGTACTTTGTCAAAAAGAAATGATATCGAGATGAACGAATATGTGTAAGAAATCACTTGTAGGATTAGCTTTCCTTGTTATATCAAGCATGCTAATCATCAAATCAAACGTAACACCAGTCGATGCGACGCTTAATAATTGGGTCTTTGAAATAGTTGATGAGCTCGCTTATACCGGACAGCATTCATCATTAGCGTTGGATTCAGAAGGCTACGGTCATGTTGCCTACTACAAGAGTAATACTGACGATCTAAAATATGCATTTGAGAACTCAACAGGTTGGTATAACATAACCGTGGACGATGGTGGTCCTCTTAATGATGATGTGGGCCAATATGCCTCTATTGCTGTAGATGGTAATGGCTTTGCTCATATTTCCTATGCTAGCTGGACATCCAGCACGGGTTATGACCTAAAATATGCTTTTCAGAACAGCAGCGGATGGTTTAACATTACCATTGATGGTGAAGGATCTAATGATTATCTTGGTAATTACAACGATATCGCCTTAGATACTCAAGACTACCCCCATATCAGCTACTGCGACTCCAGTAATAATGGTCTTAAGTATGCATTCCAAAATAGTAGTGGATGGTACACTCAAACAGTTGCAACTGGGGGTTCTCCTGGTCGTTATACTTCAATAGCGGTGGATAGCAACGATTATCCACATATTAGTCACTATAACTACAGCAGTACAGTCTCGGAACGGAATTTAGAATGCACTTTCCAGAACAGTAGCGGTTGGTTTACCGAAACAGTGGACAGCAACTCCCGGGTTGGTGAATATTCGTCGCTAGCGCTCGATTCTAACGGCTATCCTCACATTAGTTATTATGATAGCACGAATACTGCTTTGAAGTATGCTTTTCGGAACACTAGTGGCTGGTTCTATCAAACTGTGGATAATACTGATAATGTAGGTGCGTATTGTTCACTAGCTCTAGATGGCAATGATTATGCTCACATAAGCTATTATGATGGAACGAATTATCAACTAAAATTTGCTCGTATGACTGAAAATGGATGGGTTGGTCAAATCATCGAAAAATCCACCTTTCTTGATGATTATATGTTTACATATACCTCCCTAGCATTAGATGCCAGTGGACATGCCCATATCAGCTATTCTTATAACATTCGGTTTAGCCCTGGGTATTTAAGGTATGCTAGAACCAAATCTCCCCTCTCAATCCACCCAGAATTTTCGATTATCGATGAATTCTTCTCTACGGATAATATCACCTATATGTACCATTTTGTTCAAAGCCATAATCGACTTCCCATTAGAGATGCGAATGTTACAGTAACCTACCAAAGTACTCAATATACTGCCACCGATGAAGGAGACGGTAATTATGAAGTGGTGTTTCCTTATTCATCTGCTCCGGAAGTTATTGATGTAACGATAAATAAAACAGGTATTATAACTACAACGTTTACTTATAATATCTACATCGATCCTCCAGCGGTTGGAAAACCCGTCGGGGAAGTTGACGGACTTTTTGTTATTATTTTCATTGCAAGCCTTGGTTTAGTGGTTTCCCCGATTCTCAGTTACCGATTTCTTCACTCTAAAAGAAAAAATTGAAGTTTACGAGTCTTAACGACTCTTCCCTTCTTTTTTTCATTATTGACTTTGAAAATAACGTTTTCTAAATAAGATGTATTTCGGCTCAAAAATAATAAATCTTTCATATTGATAATTCTCCTCATTTCACCCTTTTTTTAACGGATTTTAGAAAAAATTATACCTACCAGTAGGTAAGCTTTATATATATCCTATCTACTAGTAGGTAGTATGATATGATTTGGTGTGTAAAAATGCATGTGACTGAAAAAGTTAAAATAACGCAAGTAATAAGGAAACCTCCAACCTATCAGGTTTCATCTCCTAAACACAAAGCAATTAGCATGTGTTTTCGTATGATGAGTATTGTTGCTCCGGGTACAGCAGCTAAATACGCTGCTAGACTAATATTTACCCCTCCTCGTCGAAGGATTAAGGGCAGAGAATACGATTTATGGTTAAGAGCAAGCCCGTTCATTGTGGATTTTAAGGATAAACAATTAGTTGGATTATCATGGGGATATGGTCCTGCAGTTTTATTAGTTCATGGTTGGGGGGGCAATAGCACCCAATTAAGTAATTATATTCATCCTTTGATTAGGGCAGGATATCGTGTTGTAGCGTTCGATGCTCCAGCACATGGACAGTCATATCAAAAGCAAACAAACGCAGTTGAGTTTGCTGAGACCATTAATAGGGTAGCAAATGAGATTAACCCTGTAGCAGTTATTAGTTATTCATTAGGTGCGGCATCCACCCTAATTGCATTGGATAACGGATTATATGTAGATCGAATAGTGAGTTTAGCTTCACCAGACAGTATGCAGACAGTGATTGATATTTTTGCTAACACATTGAATCTTAGTGAAAAAGCCACTATCAAACTCAAGGAACGAATTGAAAAAAAAATCGGCCGGACAATGGAAAGTATTTCAGCTAGCTCTATAGTTCCACGTTTAACTACCCCTGCACTTATTATTCATGATTATAATGACCCATTAATTCCATATGAACAAGGAACTAATCTTACTAAGATTTGGTCAGAAGCTCAGTTACATAGTACCTCTGGTTTAGGTCACAAAGGATTGATTCATGATAAAAAAGTGATAAGGAAAGTAATACGATTTATTAGTAATTAAAACCTAGCAAACACACAGGAAATGGAAGGAAAAAGGGAAGAAAATAAAAGAAATGGAGTATAAGTTAGTTATTTCTTTTTCTTAAATAAATCAGCCCGAGGATAATGAAGCTTGTCATAAAACCAACTATGAGTGGCTTATCTGTCTCGGGAAGAGTGGAATCATAGTAGGTGGCAAAATGAAGGTCAGCATTTGGTTGCCACTCACCTTCACCCCATGTTCCTCCGTTTGAATATGGATCATTTATGTCATAAATCCACCCTGTATAACCGTTTGGGGAAAGAACTATAATTTGGTAATCTTGTCCTATGGTAACTGCTACAGGTGCACTAAATGTAAAGTTCTGCCATCCACCAGTGGAAACTGTTTGAGTAACACTACCGAGTGGGTCCCAAGAGGGTACAGCCACATTATAATTTTCCGCTAGGATCACCGTTATATCTTCTGACCCGCTAGAAGTCAGATTTAAACCAACTATCGCGATATTATTCTGGGTCGGTTTAAATTGCATGGCAAACGATCCATCAGTACTCGAGCCATAATCACCCGAGGCAGCCCAGGAGTAGTTTTGATCACCAGTGTCAAATAGAATTGGTCCGTAGACCATTGTAGTAGTATTAAGGAGCAAAAAGAACAACAAACTCAAACTAAGAATAATTTCAATAATTTCATAGAACACACCTCAAGATACTAGGTTTTTATCAACGCCTTTTTATTGTTAAGGTTTTAACTAAACACACCAGAAGTCCCCTACCTCTCTCTCTTTCTCCATGGTTTGGATATCAATAGTTTTCTCTCTGAATTCATTTATTATTCCTGCTGTGCCACAGTTATGACTACTTGTCCCTTTTTGAGCCCTTTTTCAACATACCTGTGAGCCTCAGCAGTTTGTTCCAACGGATAGCGTCTATCTATGACCGATCTTATCTTTCCCTCCTCAATCAGCTCTTTGAGGTAAATTAGATCTTCATTTCTCTCTTCTACGACCCCAAGTGGACCTATTTTCTTGCTGCTTGTCAGTTTAACCCATAGTATGCGAAAAAGTCGTAGCAACCCAAAGGTCGTAAAAAGATAGAACCCTTCCTTTTTTAACGATCTTAAACTACCTGAAAACGGACTCTTGCCTATCGTGTCAAAAATAATATCATAGATCTCACCGCTTTTGGTAAAATCCTCTTGAGTGTAATCAATTACCTTATCGGCTCCCAGAGATTTCACCAACTCTAATTTCGGGGTACTGCAGACCCCGGTAACTTCTGCTCCAAAGTACTTGGCAAGTTGTACCCCAAAAGTACCTACCCCTCCAGAAGCGCCAAAGATAAGGACTTTTTGTCCGCTCTGGATATTTCCTTTTCT
>JAEOTF010000395.1 GCA_016840025.1 Candidatus Hodarchaeota archaeon | reverse complement strand
CAAGCCCTAAAGTCTGTGCCTTCTCAAATAACAACCGAGAATTATACCCTACAGACTATTCCCTTACCCGGTCATACGAAAGGGTCTATTGGATATTATGAACCTACAGAAAAATGGTTCTTTACGGGAGATGCAGTTCCACTCCCTGAAAAGAAACGTGACTCCTCAATCGGGGAAAACACGGTTGAACTTTTAACATCTCTCCAAAAAATTGCTGAAATGGATATTTCTGTGCTTTTCACCGGTCACTGTGGACCGATCACCGAAGTTAAATCATTTATCTCTCCTAGGATTAAATGGCTCGAAGAATATTGCACTAAAGTAAGAGAATTAGCTAAAGAGGGCTTCAATGCTAAACAAATTCGTAAATCTCTTTTTGGTAGAGAAAAGATTTACACTTATCTCGTTCATGGAGAACATAGTTGCTTAAATTCTATTTTAAGCCTTCTTACAAATAAAAGACCAATAGATCTTACTCCAAAGCAAATTAAGGAGCTTTAAACATCCCCATTACAATCAGAAATAGTATCTAGATTCCAAAAGAGGAATTTAAATAATTATAATAATGATATAATTGGAATGGAATCTCTATTAAACTAATCAAATACTCTATTCCTCTTCTGCTTTTTCTTTGGTTTTAACTATAGTACGAATAGCTAAATAGAGAATCAAAGCAGTCACAAAGGGAAGTAGAAAGATAATAAGGGCACTGACGATTAGCATTTCAGAAAAATATATTGGTTCAAGATAGAAGGGATCGAATCCTAAGTCTGGAATAGAATGCCAAAAATAATCCCAAACCGAAGTACTCCAGACAGTTAACCAAGCAAATGACACGAATACTCCGAATTGTTTACCTTTTTTCTGGACATATTCAGGTTTGAAATAACCAAAGATAACTTTTAGTGAAAATAGTGGAACAGCAATAAAACCAACAAATGAGTGAACAAAATAACTTGATGTGACATCCAGGTCTTTTGGTGGTAATCCAAGTGACCAACTATCTAGGAACGTCATAAAACACAGAAAAGCAATGATATAAAAGAAAGTTGTCCCAATTGCTCCAAAGAGATGATGTGCACGGAGGAATAAGGGGTTTATTTTTTCATACTTTCGCAGAACAAAGTAATGCAGACCTATATACGCATTTGCAGAAGCAAAAGTCATCCCAACAATTCCTAAAACAATATTTAATTCCACTGGATTAAATGGCAACTATTTTACACCTCAAAATAATTGATCACTATATTTATCTATGAAAAGTACACATCCTACTATAAAACTCATTGTCCAAGCTATCAGAGTGGCAAACATTAGTGGTCGTGCTCTTTTCAATATCTTTAAGGGAAGATCTGGTTCCAAGAAGAAAACTATTAACAGGGTGAACACCAAAATCGCTGTAGTTACCCCAAGAAACATATGTCCTATCCTTAACCAATTGGTTCCCTCAAAAGGATGCAATAACAGACCAAAATCAATAGCCCGAATTCCACCTGCGATCATCTGAAAATAAATAACCACTGCATTAATGAAGACTATTGGATAGACTATTCGATGGTGAAAGAAAATATTTAACCTTCTAGAACCATAAAGCCACCCAATAAATATCAACACGAACATTAAGGTCTCAAGAATTAATGTTATTTCGGCTACTTGGAGATTTTCGAAGCCAAAGTACTCCATTTTTCCTTTTTCCTCCTAATGCGAACTTACTTTACTAACACTTCCCTTTACAGTAAATAAGCAATCGTCAATTGAAGTTTCTTCACCAAAATGACTGCTAACAATTGCTGATGCAATCATCCCCCAGGGGCAGAATCTGACATAAGCATTTCGATAAGCTTCAGAATCATGAATTCGCGCAAATTCGCATTTATTTACTGCCATTTGAACTTGGTCGTCCTTGATTGAGGCTCGTGCATAACCTACGAATTTGTTTGCCTTAAGATATTTAGCGTACGCTTCTAATTTATTTTTTAAGCTTAGATCTTCTGATATGAAGATCTCAGGGAGATAAGCGCCAAGTATATCTCCTATTCGCTTAAAAACATAATTCTTAATCGCTACTTCCCCAAGTATTTCAATGAAGACGCTTTCATAAGCAAAGATAAGGGCTCTTAGTTCCCAAATTTCTTCCATACTAAATTTCTCACCTGTACCTTCCTCTCTCGCTTGTTCCATCTTCTGTTTGAAACTGTAAAAGAACTGTTTAAGCTCGGGAACTAATTCATCTTCTTCTTTTTCTTCAGTAAAGATGGTCGGTAAAAATTCTTTGCCATAATAGACTGCTCTGGGTAAAACATGCTCATCTAGAACATCGGAACCAATTAGTTCGGATGCAACTGCATCATATGCTTCTAAAATTCCAAAATACAGAAATACAGCATCTAAGGTGCTTGGATCCTTAAGCAAAGGCCCTCAAACTCCTAAATTTAGAATTATTTTCTTCGCATTAATGAAAGACTAAATATTGACTTACTAATAAAAAAGTAATCATCCATTAATTATACAAACTGAATTATTTCTAGATAGAAATCATCACTAAACTCTTTCCGATTAAGTATTAGCTGGATTTTCTCTTTTTCATTAGTGACAGCTTTGAATTTCGAGAATTTTTTACGAGTTAATGACTTGAATAGTGATCCAATATTATTATTTAAAGTTGAAAGCAAGATACCACCAGTACTTAACCGCATTTCTCCATCTTGGTGAATAACACTCCCGTTTGCCTGAAGTATTGATTTATTTTTAACTTGTTGAGCACCATAAATATTAACAAGATCATTTATTGTTTCGTGATGGCACATGTTTGCACCGACTTGTAATACTTGTGTTTCTGGCACTTGAAGAACTCCCGTGACTATCCCATAGAGTATTCCACTTAAACAACCAACAACAACATAATCCTTAGAAGAAATAGTAAAATATGAGAATGATTTCGCTAATTTCAACCGAGAAAGTACTTGTAGGAGGTTTGAATAAAGAAGGAGTGCCTTTTGGCTTTGTTCTTTTTTGTAGAGTGGAGTTGGTCTAGCATAATGCGTGATTTCTTTCTTCTGTACGACATCTACTAAAATACCAATCTGAATATCTCCTCTTCCTTCAAGCAGCTCTTCTATATAGATACTTTCTCCTTCTGTACCAAAAAGCTGAGTCGTCATTAATCTGATTTTCTTTTCCAAAACTGCTATTTCTGGGTCATCTGTTGAAACAACTAAATCCTTATTGATTTTAGATTCAGCAATAAGTGGGTGTATTTTTTCAATGGCCATTCTAGCGATCTTTTCAGGGTCTGATCGTTCGAAAACACCTATAAGAACTCTATCTGTTTTACCTAGTTTAGAAAAAAGGAAGTATTCATGTTCGGTTTGAAAAGAATCGACTATATCAGAACGAGCATCTCTAATAAAACTATTAATAGCACTCAAAAGTCCCCCCGAGAGAATAGCCTCATCACTGAATGTTGCACTTTTTTCAGGTGAATAATGGAATATAAGATTTCCAACTTGAATGACAAAGAGTTCTTTGAGCATTTCCAGTCCTGCATTTAAATTAAGGATTTTTAGTTATAAGATTATATTACATGATTCAAAACAATTTACAGTCGTTTGCTGATTCCTTTCTTAAGCATTTGCGCTACTAGTTTACCATCAACTTTTCCACGAACTTCTTTCATGATAATACCCATTAAAGGTCCATGAGCAGCTACACCCCGTTCTTTAAGAAATTCTATCCGCTCATCTAACACCTTCTCAATTATTTGTTCTAACTCTTCCCGAGATAAAGCACTTAAACCTAATCTGGCTATAGTTTTGCTGAGTACCTGCGTAGGCTTGTTAGCAACTGCTGTCATTACCTCAGGAAGTGCTTCCTTAGAAAATTGTTCCTCATTTAGTGCTTCAAAAATTCCTAATAGTAGTTCATCAGATAAATTTTCGATTGGAATTTTTTCTCGTCTGAGGGCAATTATTGTTTGAGTTAACGCAGTTACGATGACGTTTGGTGTAATTCCCTTCGCAATTGCATTCTCAAATAGTTCTACGTTCATAGTGTCAACTAAAGCTACAGCATCACTTTCTCTTAGTTTATATTTGGTTTTTAATCTCTCTAAAACTTTCCATGGATCTTCGAGTGATGCTTGAATGTTTTCTATTCTGTCTGAAGCAATAACAACGGGCGGTGAATCCGTATCTGGATAAAGTCGGCTTCGTCCGTGGAGTTCTCGCAAGAATGTTGACACTCCTGTTTCTGCCACATGTCGCGTTTCTTCAGGGACACCATCAAAAGCAAACTTTACCCGTTCTATAACAAAATTTAGTGCTCGTTCACATTCACGTCTATCACCCGAAACGAGAATAAAGGCATCACCTGGCTTTATATTCAGTTTTTTCTTAATCTCATTGATTTCTTTCTCAGAAACCCTGTATTTTGTAAGTTGTTCATCCGAATGCAGTAAACCTTGCAAACTAGTGAATATTTTCACACGATCTGCAAGTTCCGTCCCAAATCGTTTGTTTGGTTGAATTTCACGTCCCAAAACGCCTTCCATTCTTGGTAAAACTTGAGCAAAGATTTTTTCTTTACGCTTCACTGCTTTTGCAAAGAATCTACAGTCTGTTTTCCTGAAAACATAGGTTAAATCTTGGATTTTTAGTTCAATATCATTTTTAGATAATCCTTTTACCCTCAAATCCTCACAAATCGCTACCAATGCTTTCTGTCGCTCAATTTCCAAGTCAATTCCTTTTGGGATCATATCTAAATGCTGTAAACCTTTTAACTCTACACGTGCTCCCCCTGTAATGGAAACGTTGATGTCTTGTCGAATAGCTCCCAACACCCTTCTAATTACACCACTACTCTTCAATAAAAAACCAAGTTGTTGGGCTGCTTCACAAACTTCTGTTGGATTAGTAAGGTTAGGTGAAGTGACGATTTCAATCATTGGAAATCCTAAACGGTCTAATCGGAAGTAAACCGTTTTTCCCTTAGTCCTTTCATTGTCTTTTCGTGCAGCATCTTCTTCTAGGTATATATATTGAATTCCCAGCTCTTTTCTGCATTCTTTTAGGTTTAACTTGCCATCTATGGCCACCAATGCAGTACGTTGATAACCTGGTGTCACAGATCCATCAATATAATTTTTACGGCAAACATGAAGTTCGTCAAGGATTGCCATATTTAAGAGGGACGCTACAACAATTATTTTGTCAATAGCTACCTGATTGATGGGGAATGGCGGGGTTTCATCCAGTTCATAAGTGCAAATAGTGTCATAGTATCCTTCATAAACAATTTGATGTCTTTTTTCATATTCTATTAACAAAGCTCTATCAAATACCCCCATCTCTCCCATAACAGGTCTGAAGTAACGTGTAACATAATAATGAGGCTCATCTGTTCGTAGGACGGCGGGACACGAACAAAATAGTTTATTCCCTATGTCTAATTGAGCATGGATTTCTATTCCCGATTTAAAACCGAGTTTTTTGTAATATTCCTTTGAATTTGTTGTTGTCACATTTAATCCATCCATCCATTCTTGAGAAAGTCATTCGTTTCTGGAATACCGCCTTGAATTAGGGGATAAGCATTATAGTTCTCCATAGAAGTAAATTCTCCCGCTAAATTAGTCAGCATAAGAGAACGAACTTCTTCAAGATTTTGTGTACGTCCAAGAACAATCATTAATTTAACGAGAGCAGTCTCGGGCAGCATATTTCGTCCTGGAATTATCCCTAGGTTTAGGAGTCGCCGTCCATTAGAATAAACATTTAGTCCTACAAATCCATTAAGGCACTGGGTTGTTACTATAATCGGAATCTTATTTTCTATTGCTCGTTGTATGGCTGGAAATAGAGATTGTGGGGTGTGTCCTAGTCCTGTCCCTGCTATAACTATTCCTTTATAACCTGCGTCAATTAAAGAATCTATTCGATCGCTCTCCATACCTGGATAAGTATAAAGTAAGGCAACTTTAGCTTCTATCTGCTTTTCTGTATAGATATCTTCTTTCGGAGACCCTCGTTTGTTATAATCATCTCTTAAGACTTTGATTTCATTTTTTTTGGCAATAGCCAAGGGGAGATCTCCCATGGTACGAAAGGCATCTCGCCTGCTTGAATGCATCTTCCTTACGCGTGTCCCTCTATGTATGAATGTAATCCCGTCACTAGTGTGCCCATGCATCGATACTACAGATTCTGCGATGTCACTCTTCGTAGCAACCGTCGCTGCTGTTATGAGGTTGAGTGCAGCATCTGAAGAAGGTCTATCACTAGAACGTTGGGACCCGACAAAAACAAGCGGGATATTGAGGTTCTGAATCAAAAATGCGATGGCAGCTGCCGTAAAACCCAATGTATCGGTACCATGCCCTAGTACGATTCCATGGGCATCCTGTTCGATCTCCTTGACGATTTCAGATGCTATCTTAACCCAATTCTCGGGTTGCATATCCTCACTAAGCAACTCAAACAATAATCGAGGCTCAATGAAAGCGATGTCTGCAAGTTCAGGTACCATTGAATAAAGTTCTTCAGGTGTAAGTGCTGGAATTACGGCTCCTGTTTGATAATCAAGACGACTAGCTATCGTTCCTCCACACCCCAGCATTGGAACACGTGTTTTATTAGAATCAGGTTTCATAGTTGTTTCAGGTAATTTATATTCTCTTTTTTCATGACCAAGCTTTTTTATTGAAGAGATATGGTTAACATCTATACCAACGTTATAACCAGTTGATAATTTAATGGTGATGAATTGGTCTTCTCCTAATTCTGGTCGTGGCAACACAATTCCTTTTACAGTCAATTTAGGAGTAAAAATTTCAACAAGATCCCATTCTTTAATCTTGAGTTCTTTTAACTTTGCTGCAGCCTTCCCTCGATATGTAAAATCACCGTTCATTTAAAATTCACCTAATTTAAGCTTATTTGTAAGTAATAATGCCTTAGGAATTCTTTCTTATCCAAACTTGAACTGCTTTAAATGAATAAATAAGAATGTACTCTAAGGAGAAGAAGAATGCTGATGTGAAAAGAGAGAGTTTGTTGGTGACAAATGTGCTTGTTGCTAATAAAATTCAGACAATTCCGCTCCAGTATGAGTATAACTGTTAATAACTGATTTTTTTTGTTTTTACATCTTTAATTTTAGTTATTTCTTTTTCAGTTGTCAGTATTGTGGCATGATGCCTTTTTCCTAACTGAATAAGGACACAATCTGCTAGTGATAAATTGGAATGTTTAATTTTTAGCATCCCTACTCCAAAAACATCAACTTCATCTAACGATTCTTCAATGATAGGCGCTTGTCTTAATGCAACTAATCTGATCTGAGCGATTTCTTTTCCTAATTTTTGACATGTCTTATAGAAGAATTCGGCTAAAATTAATCGAGGAACATATCCTTTTATCTTTTTAGAGACAATTTTTCTCATATATTCTTTAAGTTCTTTATTATCTGCAAAATAAAGGCTTAAAGCTCCTGTATCCCAAACAATACTCATTAAATTACCTCAGAATGTTCACGATCACTTTTTCTCTCTTCATGTATTTCTTCAATAATTTCCTTAGCGGTTTTGAGTTCATTGGGGTCAGTTAACTCTAAGATACTTCTAACAGGCACAATTATAATCCCTTCTGGTGTTTCAAGAAATCCCACCTCATCACCTGGTCTCAAATTCAACCTTTTCCGATATTCTGCTGGAAAATTTATCATACCATTTTTAGTAATCTTAGCTTTTATCATGAGTATTTGATTTATTCATTGTATTTTATAGATTTCCATTGTATTGATCGTTAAGAATATATTTATCATAAGAGACTACAAATATGCATATTTGTCTCTCCTAGTGACAAAGACCGATCTACGATACCAGATTTGCCACAAATTAATCATCAATTCGAAAAATCAACTTAATTATTTCAAATATCAGTCAGTGGTCTCAGAAGGCAGTTTAGAAGAAACAGTTAATAGATTAAAATCTTCAAAAACATAGATCATTCCATTAGGATGTTTCACAACAAATTTTTGGACGAAATCTCGTAAAACTTCCTGGAGAGATTCTCCCATTGTATTCAAAGAATTAACTCTAAATACTTCCTTTAATAATTGTGAATCAAGTTCGGAATAGATAAAGACCTGTCCATCCGTTAATTCAAGGATTCTAAAAAGGTCAACTGCATTTTGAATTCCGATTTCGAATGTAGCCTTTGAACACTTCTTCTTGATAACCCATTGCATTGCTTCTTGAAAGGGAAGATGCTTTACCGTTTTCATCGTTTCAAGATAATCATCAGGTCCAATGCCCTCAGAACACGCCCCCAATAAAAGGATTATTCCCCCTTCTTTAACAGCTAGACTTGCAGCGTTCAATCCTTTTCCTAACTGATAAAAATTTACAGAGGGTTTTGCAACAATGACTAGATCCGCTTTTTCATTAATTTTAACATCGCGTATACGTGAAAGAGCTTCTTGTGCATTGTTATGAATTACAATTGGACTACCCGCAAAAATATTAGCAAAATTACCCTTATGCATTATTGCATCAATAACAAAAATCGGATATTTTCCCGTCAGGGTTTGAACAATATCTCGGATGTCCTGAATACAGATATTATTTTCTATAATACTCATCCGACAATTTTTTTTGAAACCAGTGTTTAGATCGAAAATCCTTGAGTGATTAACTCGTACAGTTTGGCGAGCACTGATTCCAGGGATGAAGAGCTTAACTGACCCCGCTACACCTGCAAAATAATGGTACTCTGAGTCCGATAATGGAATTATCAAACAGCTGGCGAGTGCTCGTTTGTCTATTAAGATGGGGGTTCCCAGCGAAGAAAACCCTAAATTCTCATGATTCTTTAAGTCATCACAATCATGCAGCCATAATTGATCTTTCCATTCCTCATAAAGGTCTCCTAGAATTCTTTCCTTTATCTGTGCGGGTGTTGGTGGGGCATGGGTTCCTGTTGCAATGAGTAATCTAATATCTGCTCTATTGATCCCATATTCTATTAATTTTTCAGTTAACAGTGGTAATAGTGCTTTTGTGTGAATATTGGGGCGCGTGTGATCATCAAGGAGTATAATCACATATTCATCTTGTTTATAATGTTTAGATACTAGTTCCTGTAATGAGGGTGCATCTAATGGAGAATTTATTGCTTTTTCAAATTCTAGTGTGGTATTTTCTATAGGAGTGATCATTGGTACCTTTAAATATTTGAATGTTGCATTTCGTAGTATAAAAAAAGAAATTTTATTATCTTCGTACCAGATCGGTGTATCAAGATAAGTTTCTGACTCCATAACAATTACCAACCTTAAAAAATCTCATGTCTGGAAAACAAGACCTAGACTAAGCGATTGTCTAATGTATAGCGAAGTAAAAGATGAGTTGAACCTAATTTAAAAATTATTAAACGAACTTTTTGACTATATTGAGCGATTTTGTAAGGTTAATCTTCAATAACCCCAGCTGAGAACGTGCATCTGATCCAGCAATCCCGGTGAGGATGATATCGTCTTGTTCTACGATAATAGCATAGCCATTTTTATATGCAACGGTAGCTTCTTTCATCGTTCCCTTTTCAATGATTTTTGAAAGCGCACGGCTGGCTCCTACAATTTCTGTAGCCTGCCTCGCAGCCCCTGGATCATCAATCGACTCGTAGATTGTTTTTGAAGCGATTATTCGCCCCGATTTAGATAATATCACACCTTCCAGATCTGGAATCGTATCCATCATCTTTGAAAGAATTTTTGTAATATCTTCATTACTACTCATCGTTTTCATTCCCATAGGTGTTTTAATTCATGTGAATAATATTATGGAAGGCAAAGATGCCCCCGTTATATTGATAAGTCTCGAATAACCAGTTATAAACTATCATCAATTGATTGATAAATAGTCTTTCCATACAATAATTAATCTTTGCATCCAATAGATTTTGAGCTGATTCTTTGAGCAAAAGTACCTCTCCCAAAAGAAAAGGTCCTCCAAATCGTATGAATGATCTTACATATAGGGATTGGATGATATTTCAAAAGAGTTTTTTTCATTTCACGAGCTTTTCAGCTTTTGCTCAAGAAACTATTCAATTTTTTACCAAGAAGGAATGGGCCAATGGTTTGGCATCTCGTAGCCTTATTATCGGCGAGTTATTTCACCCATACTCCGAAAAAAAGCTAGAATGCCGACTCATTGAACCTATTGCTACCCCTCAGAGTATTTCCCACCTTATAGAGACCTTGAAGACTAAAGTATCTCTTCATGAATACTATGATTATGTTCTACTTGACTTTCGAGAATTTTTTGAGAATCAGAGTGATTTAACGGTTTTTTTGAATAACTATGCTTTAGAATTAGCTCAAATCCTTCGTAAACTTGTGGTAGAAGACAGATACTGTGCAATTCTTGTAAAACTTCCTGATTTCAAAAAATATATATCCCCCGTGCCTTGGGTGATTGCCTTTGCCTTTCGCGATCATTTACGTTTGAGAGATGAGAAAATCGGACTCATAGAGAATTCTGATGCAAAAAATTCCATAGTTTATTGTCTTTTCTTTCAATCAACTGCTGATGAAAGGTGTTCTAACTTTCTTTTTCCTAAAGACTATGTTTTCGCTTCAAAATCCCCCAAAATCCCACTTTGGTTAATAGTAAGGTCTCCTCCCCGAAAAAAAGATGAAAAATTCCACCCCGCTAAATTTCCCGAGCCTTTAATAGAGGAATTCATTCGTCTCTTTACAAAAGAAGGAGATATAATCTTTGATCCGATGGTTGGAACTGGAAGTGCTTTAATCGCGGCAGCAAAAATGAATAGAGCTGCTTTTGGTCTTGAACTTATTCCTACTTTCGTAAGTATCGCTAAGAAACGAATAAAAGCTGCCAATCCTCAGCCACTCGATCAATGGTTGGCTATTCCCGACTCACAGAAAATTAGCAAGCCCGAGATTCGGGTTTTGAATGGTGATGCAAGAGAAATTAGTAGTGATAAACGGTTACAGGGACTAGAATTCCACTATTGTATTACAAGTCCTCCATATTGGTCCATGTTAACTAGTAAGGGAAGTGAATACCAGCGACATCGCCGAAAAGAAAAGATGCTTCAAACTTATTCCAATGATTCACGTGATCTGGGTAATATTACCGATTACAATGAGTTCTTAGATGTTCTTGTAGATATCTACAAGCAAATTGCAGAGAAACTTGTAGATGGTGGATATTTAACTATCATTGTGAAGAATGTAAAACGGAATCATGTCATTTATCCTTTAGCATGGGACCTGTTCAGATGTCTTTGTCGAAAGAATGGAAAATTTCAATATGTAGGAACAACACTTTGGTGTTTAGACGATACTAAAATTCGTCCATTTGCACTGGGCACACATTGGGTATCTAATACTCTTCATCAATACTGTCTTCATTTTAAAAAACAAAACTCTAGGAATTGAATTCCATTTGATCTTAATAACATGTAAATGAATAACACAGCATATATGAGGAATTAAACAAATGAAAGCAGTCATTTTAGCCGCTGGAAAAGGTTTGCGTCTTAGACCATTCACTACAACAATTCCAAAACCTCTCATTCCAATTGCGGGATGCCCGCTTTTGGATCATACTATTAAAATGCTTAACAAGGGTGGATTTACCGAAATTCTGATTATAGTTAGTCCTCGAGATACTTTAATTCAAGAAAGGTATGATACAGTCGATTTAGGACCTCAAGTATCCACAATTATCCAGAAAGAACAAAAAGGAACAGCAGATGCTTTTAGTTTAGCAGAAAAGTTTTGCAACCAAGAAGCCTTCCTTGGAATGAATGGGGATGTCATCATCTCTCCTCAGAAAATATCACCAATTGCCGAGATAATTCATTCTTTGGATAAGGATCATTTAATTGTAGGCATCAGAAAAGAAGATCCTAGTCGATATGGTGTTCTTTCTGGTGAAGATGGATTTTGTAAAGAAATTGTGGAAAAACCCCCAAAACCGATCTCCAATATTATAAATGCAGGGATCTACTTTTTCCAGCCTTCTATATTCGATCACATTCGAAAAACTACGCTTTCAACTCGGAATGAGCTTGAGATCACTGATTCTATTCATCTTGCAATAAAAGCATGGGAAAAAGTTAGGATTCATGTATTATCATCATGGTGGTTGGACATAGGATTGCCTTGGGATTTACTTGATGCAAACTCCTTTCTCATGACGGAACAAATACCACAGGTAAGAGGAATAGTGGAAACTGGTGCAATCCTGAAAGGGTCCGTAAGCGTCGGGGAAAATTCTGTCATAAAATCGGGGACTTATATCGAAGGTCCTGTAATCATCGGTCCGAATTGTACTATCGGTCCTAATTGCTACATTCGTGCATCAAGCTACTTTGAAGGAGGCAATCATATAGGTAATGCTGTCGAGATTAAGAATTCAATTATCATGAAGGGAACCAACATCGGTCATCTTTCGTATATCGGCGATTCGATTCTCGGCCGTGCCTGTAATTTTGGAGCAGGAACCAAAGTAGCTAACCTCCGCTTTGATGATAAACCGGTGAAGGTTAAAATTAAGGACCAAATGGTTTCCTCAGGGAGTCGTAAATTAGGTGTCTTTTTGGGCGACAATGTAAAAACAGGCATTAATGCAAGTCTCATGCCTGGTGTCAAAGTGGGGCCAAATTCAATCATAGGAGCAGCGGTATGTGTAAAAAGAGATTTAGCAGAAGATACGGAGCTTTTAGAATAAGATCAAGTTAACCTCATTAGTGGTAATATTAAATTGCTGTTGCTTAAGGAAGGAAAGTTGTGTTCCCAAAAGACTTACAAGAGATTAATGTGATTAAAAAAAAACTTCGGGATCTCCATAGTCGAATGGCTCTTTGTTTCCCTAATACCTATCGTGCAGGTATGTCTGGACTAACAATCAAATTACTTTATCACTTATTTAACTTCAATGAGAATGTATATTGTGAAAGAGCGTTTTTACATGAAGATCATACTCAACCAATTCGAACTTTAGAAACAAATACTCCATTAAAACATATGGATGTACTTTGTTTTACTTTTTCTTTTGAATTAGACTATATTAATGCTATAAAGGTGCTATTAGCCTCAGGAATCCCTCCTGAGAAGGAAAAAAGGGCACAAAATGGGAAATGGCCACTGATTATAGCTGGTGGCTTACCTATATCTGCAAATCCCTTTCCTCTTGCCTCTATAGTGGACGGTTTTGTAATAGGTGACGTAGAGCCAATCAATAGCCAATTTTTAGCAGCTATTGAGCAAAATAATTGGGCAGAAAGAAAATTTCTCTTAACAGAGATTGAAGAATTATTCTTTCCTTCTAAAAATCAACAGAAATCTAAACGAGTCTATGCAAGGTCTATGGATTCTATTTCCTTTCCCACCGCTCAAGTTCGTTTTATTGGACCAGAAAAAAGTTCATACGCTCCTGAGTTGGATGGTTTTTTTCTGCAGGTCTCTCGTGGCTGTTCTAATCGATGCGACTTCTGTTTAGTGGGTCGTACTACTGGTCCACCACGTTATATGGGTGTAGATCGTGCTAAAGAACTTATAGAAGGCGGAGTTCGACAAAGTAAAACAAATAAGATAATTTTCATTTCTTCTGCTGCTTATCCATACATAAAGGAACTAGGCGGATGGCTTATTGATAATGACTTTCAATGCTCCTTTCCAAGCATTCGTGCTGATTCCGATACTGAAGTTTTGGAGCTATTGAAAAGAGTTGGACAAAGAACACTGACTATTGCTCCTGAAACCGGGGATGATTCATTACGGCATGCAATCCATAAACGAATAACTAATGAGCAAATTATTCACTTTATTGAAAGTGCTAGAGATCATAAAATTAAAAAGCTAAAACTATACTTTATGATAGGCTTATCGGGTATGGATAAAATAGAAAGTGAAGCAGAAGATGCTTGGACTCTTATTGAACAAATCGCACGAGTTTATCCTAAAAATTCACTTCGGATAACCGCCAGTCCCTTCATACCGAAAGTTGGTACACCCTTGGCTACTCACATCCCTGATTATGTCCTGGTTAGGTCTAAACTTCGTAAATTGTCGAAAAAATGTCAGAAATTAGGACTTGAATGGGGGGCAGAGTCCACACGATGGGCACCAATTCAGGCTCTGCTCTCTCTAGGTGATGAAAGCTTAGGGCGAAGACTAATAGAAATTGCGAGGTTAGATGGCTCTCTTGGGAGCTGGAGGCGCGTGATTGGAAATCCGAATAAATATTTACAGAATTACTTTTAATTTTGGCTAGCTTTTTAAATAAGGCAACAAGAGACTTATAATATAATACAAGAGCAAAGATAAAAAGAAAAGGGAGTCTCCATGACTCTAAATTTAGACTCTAGAGTAATTAGGGAAATACTGATTCTAGCCAGTGATACAGGACTGTGCTTATATCATGCTCAGGCCCGTAGTTCTACATCAGTATCTGAAGATCTGTTTGCATCTTTTATTTCGGCAATATTTACCTTTAGCCAGGAATTAGGGTCAAATAAACTGGATAGAATGAGTATGGGGGATAAATCGCTATATATGACAAAAAAAAGCGATTATATATTCGTTTTAGACGTACCTGAAGGAATCAAGACCGATTATTGTCATGAATTACTGGAAAGAATTAGTCAGGAATTCATCGCGGTAATAAACCTCTATAATTTAAATACCTCTTACATGATTGTTTTAGATGATGTGGAGAAAATAGCATTCGAATCGAGGCTAAGTAAGGTAATTAAAGACGTAAGCTCGAGATTCTTAGCTAAAACACCCGAGGAACGGTTTGAGAAGATTGAAAAGCTGTTAACATCTATTTTGGGTAAGAGTTTAGGGAGTAACGTAATTGAGGAAGCAAAGTCCCGAGAAAGGCTTAGAAATATTGAAGACGAAACTTCATTAGCAAGGATTCTCGCAGCTATTGAAACTTCCTTAAAAAAACGGGTAGGAAGGCAAACGGACGAGTTGATGCGAAAAATTAAGGAAATTAGTTAGGTTTATAGAGAAAACTCCATCAATATGCAGCCATTTTCACTAGAAATCATTAACAATATTCGGCTAATTATTTTAGCTACGATAGCTATAGCAATTATTTAACTCTATAGAAGATATTATAATAGAAATAGCTCGCTCTTTCACGATCAATCATCACTAATAAGGAATAAATTAAAAAAAGAGATGTTAGATAATGGATTCAATCGGGGTATTTTTTTGTCGTTGTCGCGGAGAGATTGGCAATAATCTTGACCTTGATGAAATAAAAAACGGAGTTAAGCACCTTATAGCTCATTCTTCAATCCATAATTCTTTATGTTCTTCTGAAGGATATCAACACATCAAGGATTCTATACAAAAAGACAGTATTAATGCTGTTGTTATAGCAGCGTGTTCTCCAACCCATTACGAAGCGATTTTTCGTGACCTTACTAAAGAAGTCGGTGTAAACCCAGGTAAGCTAGGTTTTGCGAATATAAGAGAGCATTCAGCATGGGTTCACAGTATAGACAAGGACGAGGCAACCAAAAAAGCTTCTGTCCTAACTTCAGCCACAATAGAATCGATCAAGCATAGCAAACCCTTTGAATTGAAAAAAATACCTGCAAAAAGAAGCGTCACGATTATTGGAGGAGGGGTTGCAGGAACGAGAATAGCCTCTCGCTTTACTGAATTAGATTATGAAGTACATTTAGTAGAAAAAAGTCCATTTCTAGGCGGTACCCAGCTCCGTTTCTCCAAAACATTCCCACGAGATGAATGTAGTTTTTGTGCCCTGTCACCAACGATCAGCAAAGTCCTTTCTTCGAAAAATGTCAAGGTACATACTTTTTCGGAAGTTACAGAAGTGAAGGGGCGTGTGGGGGATTATAAAGTAACAATACACGAGCGTCCAAGATATGTTGATCCAGATAAATGCACATTTTGCGGGAAATGCCAAAAAGCATGTGTCCAAGAGATAGGTGATGAGTTCAATTTCAGCTTGGTTTCGAGAAAAGCCATTTACATGCCTACTTTTGATATTCATCCCCGGAGTTGTTTCATTAATGAATCTACAATTGATTTTTGCGTGAACGAATGCACCCAGCCCTGTGTTAAGGCATGCCCTAGTGATGCGATCAATTTCAATGATAAATTGAAAGAGTACGAAATTAGTACAGGCGCGATTGTTACCGCTATGGGTTATGATACATATAAGCCAAAATTAGGTGAATTTGGTTATGGGTCTCCCGACGTCATGACATTGGAAGAGTACGAACGTCTACTAGCAGCTGATGGCATTTTCGATGGGGAGATCAAGAAATTGTCGGATGAAAAATCTCCAGAAACGATGGCGTTTGTTCTTTGCGTTGGATCTAGACAGAGAGATGCTCCCTATTGTTCAGTTTATTGTTGCCTCGCAACTGCCTCTGCAGTTAGACAAACACGGCATAAATTACCAGATAGTAGGATCTATGTCTTTTATCGGGATCTGTTTGCAAGTGGGAAATTTGGGGACGAATACCTAAAAATGACTCAACAGTTGCCCAATACAGAGTGGATACGGAATATCCCAGAATATAATGAAAACAACGGTCAGAAATACCTTAAAATCAGTATCGGCGGAGGATCTATAGATCTTCCAGTCGATCAGATAGTTTTAGCTACAGGGATAAAACCCAAGCTTCCAGATTCTGATGAATTACGGGTAATTCTTGGTTTAGAACGAACTCCAGAGGGCTTTTTTAGGGAAGAGGATATCTTATTGAATCCTGTGGCTACTCATGATAAGGGTAAATTTCTAGCAG
Organism: Candidatus Hodarchaeota archaeon; assembly: GCA_016840025.1. The sequence continues at coordinate 23,092 of JAEOTF010000395.1, read as the reverse complement.
GAGCTTGTTTGGGTCCACGAACTATTACTCAGGCTATTTCCGACGCTGACTCGGTCGTAACATCAATAACATCCCTCCTTGGTGAAGCTCAGGTAAGAATTCCTGTTTTTATCTCAGAAGTGGATGAGGAACTTTGTGGAATGTGTAACACCTGTGTCAAGACATGTTTGTTTCATGCGGCTTCCATTGATGAAGGGCGAATGCTATCTATTGTAGATGAGTCGCTCTGCCGTGGGTGTGGCAACTGTGTCACTGCTTGCCCTACAGGGGCACGTGATTTACTCTATTATAACAATGAATATTTCAGAAGTCATATCGATATATTGTCGAAATATCAGCCGCCTAACGGAGGGAAAAAAGTACTTGCTTTTCTATGCAAATCTTGTGGATATGAAGCCGCTGATAATATCGGCCTTTCAGGTAACAGCTATCCGTTGGGCTTTATGATTGTTAGGGCCCCATGCACAGGTCGTATTGATACTCAATTCGTTTTAGAAGCCTTTGAGAAGGGATTTGACGGCGTTTTTGTTGGTGGTTGTCATGAGAATAGTTGTGCATATATTGGAGGAAATTATGATCTTGAACGAAGGATAGACATGTTAAATCCTTTATTACTTTCAACAGGCATAAATCCTGAGCGAGTGAAGGTCATTTGGACGTCTCCGATGGAAATTAGACGATTTGATGAAGAAATCAATAACTTTTTTGTAAAACTGGATTCTATTTCAAGGTGATTATATGAAAAAGACATCTCTGGCTATGGTTGGTTTAACTGGGTGTAGCGGCTGTTCAATTTCCTTTTTAGACTTGGGAGAAGAACTACTTGAAGTTTTTAAAAGATTTAATTTAGAATACAGTACAACCCTTATGGATGTTAAAAAACTTGACCATGTAGCTGTTTGCATTGTGGAAGGCTGCGTAGCAAATGACCATGATGTTGAGACTGTTAGGATGGCGCGGGAAAACGCAGACATCATTGTCACACTAGGTTCATGTGCATGTTTTGGCGGAATTAATGCTCTACGAAATTTACAGGATGCTGAAAATGTACTAAAAACGAGCTATGTTTCCGCGGAGATTACTACGAGTGGAAGTATACCTACAGATGTTCCTAAACTCTTACCTGCAGTAAAAGCCGTTGAAGATGTAATTAAGGTCGATTATGCCATCCCTGGATGTCCACCCGTTCCTAAGTTAATCGAATCGGGTTTAAAGGACATTCTAAAGGGACGACCGATTAAAGAACCAAATAAAAACCTCTGTTCCGAATGCAATCGAATTCATGAACGTATGTTAATTCCACAACGGGAGTTCTTGAGTTTTGATATTTTCCACACAATCGAAGTGGATTTGGATAAGAATACATGTTTCTTGGAACATGGCGTCCTTTGTTTAGGTCCAGTCACGAAAGCTGGCTGTGGTGGAAGATGTCTTTCCGTAGACATGCCCTGTCGAGGATGCATGGGACCACCAAAGGCTGCACGAGATCAAGGCTGCATTACTATCAATGCCTTAGCTTCATTATTACCAGTAGGTATCCTTGCTGAACGAGAAGACTTGATAGGCACAGCTTACCGCTTTAGTTTGGCCCATTCTACGATTTTAAAGGCAAAAATCCAGTTAAAAAATGGAGGTAAGTAATATGACTGCTGAAAAGGTTTACCAGATTAATCCAGTAACTCGAATCGAGGGTAATGCACGTATCAGTCTATTTATAAAAGATGGTCATGTGAAAGATGCGCATTTTCATGTCTTAGAATTCAAGGGATTTGAGAAATACCTAGAAGGTCGCATGGTTCACGAAACTCCCAGAATTACGACTCGTGCATGCGGAATTTGTCCCGTATCTCACCACCTTGCTGCTGCTAAAGCCACAGATCATCTCTTCGAGATGGAAATTCCAGAAACCGCAAAATTATTACGGGAATTAATGCATATGGGTCAGTTTATTCAATCTCATGCACTCCACTTTTTCTTTTTAGCAGCCCCCGATCTTGTTTTAGGTCCCGACACCCCAGTTCCCGAGAGAAACTTGTTTGGACTTCTTAGTAGTAATACAAAAACTGTCAAAGACGCCATTAAGATGCGTGCTGTGGGTCAAACAATTATCCGTACTATAGGCGGTAAAGCAATTCATCCTGTTTCCGCTATCCCTGGTGGTATGAGTCATCCATTAGGGTTTGACGATCAACAGCAATTATTGGAACAAACTAAAGAAATTCTGCCACTAGCACTGAATACACTAGAAATGGGTCAAACTGTGATGAATGGTTTAGAGGATATACTGCAATTGGATAGTACTACTCACACAGGATATATGGGCACAATAAAAACAGATGGCACGTTAAATTTCTATTCGGGATTAGTTAGGGTTTTAGGCAGTGATGGTGGTCATCTGGCGGAATTCAGACCCGATATGTATGATAGTTATATTGCAGAGCGAACTGCTGACTTCACATACTTGAAATTTCCATATTATAAATCACTTGGGTGGCCTGCTGGAATTTACAGGGTGGGACCACTCGCACGGATCAACATAGCCGATAAAATTACTACTGAACATGCAAATGAGGCTTTAGGTGCATTTAAAGAACAATTCGGGCGCCCCACTCATTATACCTTCCTATATCATGTAACCAGACTGATAGAGCTGCTGTACTCCGTTGAAAGGGCGATAGAACTCCTAGAGCATTCTGAAATCACTAATACCCACGTTCATGAAAAAGTTAAAATCAAAGCTGGAGAAGGAGTGGGTATCGTGGAAGCTCCACGTGGTACATTGATTCATCACTATAAAGCAGATTCTAATGGCAGAGTTCGGAAGGCTAACCTAATTGTAGCAACAGTGCATAACAATTTGGGCATCAATAGCTCGGTGAAACAAGTCGCAGAAAGCTGCCTTAACAACGGCATTTCAGAAGATGGCATGCTTAATCGGGTTGAGATGGCTGTACGGGCTTATGATCCTTGTCTAACGTGTGCCGCTCATACAATTAAAGGTAAAATGCCGTTAATTATTGATATTTTTGATGAAAATGGTCATGTACGAACAGTTTCCCACAATAAATTTGAGTAGAAATCAACAAGCTCATATTAGCCGCTATTTCCGAAATTGAAAAAAATAAGAGAAGAGGAAGGTTTCGATTACAACCTCACTTATACTACTCGTTTTTATTGGGAATGAAGGGACCTCTTTCTCCTTGGAGATAGTTTGAATGGTAATCTCGAAGTGTTAGGAATATCAAATATCCAGCAATGAAAAAGAGTAATAATGAGAAGATTGCCAACCGATACGCATTCCAATCAGAGAAATCTAGGAAAAAGCCAAGATTTAATGCTGCAGAAAAGAGAATAGGTCCAATAGATGCAGATACTTTTCCTGCTAATTTTTGAAACCCGAAATATTGTGCCACTTTATCAGGTGGTGCCAATTCAATGACGTATTGGCGTCCCACTACCCATGTACCCCCCATCGAACCACCAACTGCGAAAGCTCCAAGATAAAGCACGCTTTTTGGTATTGGGTCTTGTCCAGCTATCAGAAAACACACAAGTGCAAACATCCAAGCTGGTCCCACTACTGCGATCCAAGTAAATTTAGGTCCTTTTTTATCTGCGATTGGACCATAAAAGTAACTAATTAGAATACTTGCTCCCACACCTATTCCAAGAAGGATCGTAACTTCAGTAGTGTCCATTTCCAACCCATTTTGAGCAACGTCTTTCATTGCAAGAATAATAGTGTTAACCGCATCAGAGATAATAAAGTAAGCAACTACAAACTTCAACATATCGGGATATTGTCTAATCTCCTTCGCAGTATCGACTAGTTCTTTTACTGAGTCAGAAAAAAGTGCCCTAAAAGGAATTTTACGTTTTTGAGTCTGTTCATGGCATAAAAGGAAAGGTATTGCAATAAGAAGAAACCCAATAGCAGAGAGTAGCCACATTCCCTGTAAATCCCCTAGAATTATGTCAGCTTTGGCTACTACACCATCTTTAACTTCATCAGGATCTGTATGTTCTCCAAAGATTACTTCTGATAAAAAGTAGAACAGTGCTAACGCTGCTAAGCTGCCAAAATAACCAATCGCAATCCCCAAACTTGACACTCTGCCAATCTCTTTCTTTTCTGAGATATAAGGTAGCATAGCATCGTAAAAGAGGTTACCCCATTGATATGTTACATTAGCTGCGATGAAAAATACGATTCCTAACAAAAAATTAGTGAATAAGAACACTGCTCCAGTAAGTAAAATACATAAACTGCCAAATAATATTACAAAGGGTTTTCTACTCCCTGCGCGATCAGAATAAGCCCCAAGAAAAGGCATTGCAATAGCAACAATAATATTTGAAATTGATACCGCAGTAGAGCCAATAAAATGCGAGAATCCAAAGGAATGTCCATTTTGCATGCCCAATAACTCAAAATACTGCAGAACAGTCATGGAAACTATACCCATCGAGAAAACAGTGTTTCCAGCGTCATACGCTGTCCAAAGCCAAATATTTTTCCAATTAGTCTTTATAGCTTGGGAATCTGGAGAAGTCAAGTACATAAATCCTCCAAAAAAAGTGATTGTCTGATTTAATTAGTTGAAGTTAATTCATTCAAAACTTTCTTGGCTTGAAGGAAGAGGATACTAAAAAAGTAATAACGCACCTTTTTACGACAAAACTATAATACATCTTTAATTTTCGTTAAATGATGGTTTTCATGATCTGCTATCCTATTGATGATTTCTTCTATCGTCATTACTTTAAGTGATCCATGTCGCCCTTTTTTTTGAAAATCATCTGCTTCTAAAGCATCCATAAATTGTAGCAGCATAGAACGGTTTTTTTCCAACCCCAATAATGTCTCCTCGAAAGATAATTCTGCTTGCTTTTCCACCTGTCTTTTATTATAACGATCAAGGTCAAAATCTTCAGGAACTCCTCCACCGCCTTCTTTAATCATTTGCATTAATCTGATCATACCGTTTTCAGCAGAATTAAGATGTTTCATAACTTCTAATATTGTCCAAGACTCCTGGAGTGAGGAAATTTTTTTCTCTAAATCGTTTTTAGAAAGGTTTTTTATTGAAGCTATTACCTCTTCCCTTGTTACTGCCAACTTGTTTCTTAAATCAGCTTTTTTTCGTTGAATATCCATAAGCATCCTTTCCTGTAATTTCAAATAGAAGGTACCTATCTTCAATTTTTTTAGTGAGAATTTATGTATTCAAGACATTCTCGGTCTGAAAAAGTTACTACTAAAGTGAAGACATATTTGCAGAAAAAACCCCTAAAAAAGGGGGTGTTATACTTGAAAATTTCACTAAACTATTTTTTTTTCCTAATAATTACCCCAAGGGCAATCATTAGGGGTGAGGCAATTATAGCTGTTGCTGTGGAGGAAAAACTGAATTCATCCAGATAACCTGCCCCGCTAATAGTCGCATTATCAACGTAAGCGTTACCTGTTGCATCTCCTATGTAAATATGAAATTCTACAGTATCTACTACTGGATCATGAAAAGGAACAAGCAAATTCGCCGTTATTTCTTCCCATTGTCCAGTAGTGGTACCATGTGACTGTCCACTATTGCCAGCGTGTGTAGCTCCTGCATAAAAATATATGAAGACTTGTAAATTAAAATCAATATCCTGCCAAACCCAAAGAGAAAATGAAGCTGCTTCTCCCGGGGTAAAGGTACCTGTTTGGGTTTGCACCAATCGCCCGTATTGGCCGTTATCTGTACTATTATATTTCGCACAATATCCTACAGTCATTGTAGTATCGTTATTAAAATCGCCAGAACCTGTTTCTGTCCAATCATCTGGGGAACCACCTGACCAGTTTTCAAAACTGGGGTTAATAAGAGAGATGTCAGAGGGTTTAGCGCCTACTCCAAACGTTGACAGGATCAGTAATATGATAGCTGTTCCAATAAGAATTCTACGCATTTTATCACCTTGAAATTTCAAAATTCATTTAATGAACAGTAAAGAAGACATATCTTTAAATCTTTATATGCTCGCTTTTTAGCATTCTACTTTCGAGGATTGCGCATGTTTCGTGAATCACAACTCCAAATTATAGGTAAATATTTCACAGCGATAGCAGAGGAAATGGCAATAAGACTACGCCTTTCTGCATTTAGTCCAAATATTCGAGATCGCAGAGACATCAGTTGTGCCTTATTTGATGGTGAAGGCATGTTAATCTCACAAAGTGAGACAATCCCCGCCCATTTGGGTCCCGGGATTCAAATGACCATTCAAGCCCTGTTTGCTGCTGCTGATCAAATATTACCCGGAGATGTGCTGATCATCTTCTTAAATTACTTTAAAATTAAATTTTGGCGCTTTTAAATCAAATTCTTTCCTATAATCCTCATATTCCACATGAACATATACATAATCCATACTCCCTAATTTATGATTTAGATGGTATCTCCTTATAGTTTCTCTCATATTATTTTGGTCAGCTAATGTATCCCAAGTATGTCTTAATTCATGCGGTGTTATTTTTCCATTCTTGATTAGATTTTCTAGTGTTTTAAGTTCCTGTAAAAAACTCGTGGAGACATCTTTTCCTTCTGCTTTTCTTTTTTCATATCTATTTCTACAGTTCTGTAACAATTCATTTTTTAGATATTCAAAATGTTTAGTACCTATTTGACTAGAAAAAGCTCTTCCTAAGATAGGAAACACAAATTGAGCAGTCATGGGATCGTTTTCAATTTCAGGTAGATTCTCCTTTCTAAACTCTAGCCATCTTTTTATTGCTAATAGTGTCATATCATCTAACATTAATAATTCTTGTAATTCTTTACTTCCCTTACGTTTTATATTTCTAAGACATATTTTTTCCCAATCTATCTGATTAATTCTTAATCCTGTTATCCAAATCGATCCCTCACGTCTATTTAACCTATTTCTAGTTCTAGCTATTTCTTTTCTCTTATATGGAGTTCCTCTATGAGTGATTTGAGGAGAATATTCAATTGCTCCCTGTACATTTTCATTAACTTCATAAATACGAATTTCATGGTTTCTTAATCCTAGAGCGTAAAGCATCCACATTGCTTTATCTCTTGGGTTGGACATGGAATTAATCCACATTTCAACCTCATTTTTATTCCTGTTCCTTCGTTTGTTTCTTTTTGGTACTCCAAAATCTTCCTTAATCGCATATACTGGATCTTTTGTAAATTGGTAGCCATCTATTATTGTATATCTTTTCATAAATTTCCGGAGTATTGCAGAAAAGCATTTTAATTTATTATAGATGTTTGCATTACTACTTTTAGCCACTGTTCCATTCCAAGTAACCATAGGGATTCTCATATAGTCAATATATATTTTGTAGGTTTCGGGGCTCTCTAAATCTTCTGGTTTTGATATTTGAGATAACACAATTAGGAATCTAAAAGCTGAAAGATAACCTTCATAGGTTCTTAATGATTTACTAGCAGTTTTATTATAGTAAATTCGTTTTATTTCTCTTTCGATTTTCGCATAAAAATCTCTTATCCTCCTAGGTTGATTTTTAATTAGAAGTTCAGGGTAAAAATATACTTCATTAGGTTTATATTTAGTAATATCCCCATTTTTCCATTTAACAATAATAAATTCCTCATTGATATTATCTAAGCATTTTTTAAGGTTATTTTTAGACGTTAATATAAATTCAAAGCTCTTTCCATTCCTTATATTCCCCACTCTTCTATTCTTATTCCTTATTGGATTATATAATTCATTTAGATATCTCTTAATTTCTCTTTTTAGTGTATCCTGTACTACCCCATCAGTCTTCATACCAACCTATCTCCCATTCAATAGACTTGTTGTTTCCTCTCTGCTTATATTTCAAGTAACTTATTAACATGTGATTAGATTGTCTTTACTCTTTTTATACCTTAAGAGGGGAGTAAATTATAACTGAAATGATACTTCTATACTAATTTCTGATCATCAAATAGCAATTAAAATGCTTGGAAACATTATCAAAGCGAAATTTCAGTTAATTTAAGGAAAATGAACAATTAAAATTTTATTTATAATCCGTCAACCTATTGAAACAGAAGTTAAATACCAACTGTGAACTATACGGGATTCAACATATTAAATAATGGAAGATTTTGTCATGATCCGCGATTCAGCATTCCAAATTATTGGGAAATACTTCTATGCTATCACTGAAGAAATGGCCTTACGATTACGTCTATCTGCTTTTTCTCCAAATATCCGAGATCGCCGTGATTTGAGTTGTGCTCTATTTGATTCGAATGGATTACTTGTTTCACAAAGTGAAACAATTCCAGCTCATCTAGGTCCTGGTATTCAAATGACCCTTCAATCTCTTCTTAAAAACGCTGATGAGATTCTGGATAGAGATGTACTGATCACAAACGACCCCTTTGCGGGTTCTTCCAATCACCTCCCAGACGTGACCCTAGCTGCGCCTATTTTCTATAATTCCGCTCCTGCAGGCTATGTTGCCTGTAGGGCCCACCATGCAGACATAGGTGGGTCATCCCCTGGCTCAATGGGTTCAGGAATAACAGAAATCTATCAAGAAGGCCTACGAATCCCCTTTGAGAAGATTCGTGAAGAAGGAACAATTAACAAAAATTTTCTTGAACTCGTGATGGCTAATACGCGAGAAGGACGAGCACGAAAGAGCGATCTCCTTGCACAAGTTGCAGCCCTGGATACAGGCATCACCCGTCTCTCCGAACTGATTGAGAAAAAAACTCTTGACATAGTTAGGGAAGCAATGAAGGGAGTACAGGCATCTGCGAAAATATTGATGGAAAAAGCGATAGAAAAGGTAGGTGATATTGATATTCAAGGGGAAGACTGGGTGGAAGATGATGGATTAGCAGAAAATATGCATAAACTTCAGCTTAATCTTCAAATTAAAGGCAGAAAACTATCACTTGACTTTTCAGGTTCAGCTAATCAGGCTAAAGGCGGAATAAATACTGCAAAGAGCCTAGCACTAGCTGGTTGTTTTTTTGGTATTAAAGCGGGTATTGCTCCCCAAGTTCCTCCTAACGCAGGCTCTTTTTCTCCAATTCACGTTAATTTGCCTAAAGGCTCAATCCTTAACCCCAATCCTCCTTCTCCAGTAGCAGGAGGAAACGAGACTGCTCAACGAGTTGTTGATATAATTTTACTTTGTTTTTCTAAGGTCTTACCTAGGATTCCTGCTGCATCCAATGGTGCTATGACCGATACTACACTAGGAGGAATACATTTAGGTGAGGCATGGAGTTTCTATGAGACAATCGGTGGAGGTTCTGGAGCCACAGCAACCCACGATGGTGTTGATGGTGTCCACTGCTATTTAACAAACACATTTAATACCCCTATTGAAGTGATAGAACGGAGCTACCCATTTCGGATCAGAAGGTATGAATTAATCCCTGATTCAGGCGGAAAAGGAAAATATCGAGGCGGCCTAGGGATCCGCCGTGAATTTGAAGCTGTTGATGAATGTAGTTTTGCTGTCCTTGGTGAAAGAAATAAAATTGGACCATGGGGGTTGCAGGGCGGAATGAATGGTCGAACTGGACAAATATTTACGATAATAGATGGAGTTCAACATAAAGCTCTTCTTTCCAAGTTTCATGGAATTCTAAAGCCTGGTGATAGACTTAGAATTGAAGTAGCTGGAGGGGGCGGTTTTGGGGATTCAAAAGAACGTAATGTTCACGCAGAGGATCTAGATGTCCTAGATGAAAAAATCACAGGAAGGAAGTCAAAAGAATGACTCATCAAGAAGAATTTAGTGCGAGAATAGGGGTAGATACTGGAGGAACATTTACAGATGTCTTCATAAATTATGGTAATCAATGGTTAGTTCACAAAGTTCCTTCCACTCCTAAGAACCCCGAACAAGCCGTGATTGAAGGCGTAAAAAGTGCAATAGTTAAACATTCTTTACCCGAACAAATTTCTTTTATAGGTCATGGGACAACTGTAGCCACAAATGCGCTTTTAGAAGGAAAAATGGGAAAAGTAGGTCTATTAACTACAGAAGGTTTCCGAGATATCTTAGAAATCGGGCGACAGGCTCGATCAAGCTTATATGACCTTAATTTCCAAAGAGCTACGCCCCCAATTCCCCGTCGTTTCAGATTAGAAATTAAAGAAAGAACACTTGTGAATGGAGATATTGAAATTCATCCTTCACAAGATGAAGTACTAGAGAAAGCTACACAATTGTATGAAACTGGAGTTCGTAACATAGCTATCAGTTACCTTTTTTCCTATGTAAATTCCACAAATGAACAAAAAACGCGAAAATGGATCTCAGAAACTTTTCCTGATGTTAGTATCAGTATTTCCAGTGACGTTTCTCCCTTATATCGTGAATTTGAACGTACATCTACTACTGTGATCAATACAGCGCTTGTCCCTGTAATGAAAAATTATATTGATGGTTTATCTGGATTAGGACCGCATTACTCCAAACTTGCCATTTCCGAGAGCTCGGGTGGATTTATAGATCCCGACATAGTCATTGACCGCCCAATTGTCACATTATTATCTGGACCCGCAGCAGGGGTGGCTGCAACAGCGTTATTAGGAAAGGAAATAGAGATCCCAAGCATGATTTCATACGATATGGGAGGAACGTCCACCGATGTAAGTTTATTGGATAATGGAAGCCCAGAAATGGTTAGTGAATTGTGGCTTCAAGAGTACCCTGTTCAAGGTAATTCTATTAATATAGAAACTATAGGGGCAGGAGGTGGTTCAATTGCTTGGCGTGACGAAGCTGGTAATTTGCATATTGGCCCTCAAAGTGCAGGTGCTGACCCTGGACCTGCCTGTTATGGAAAAAACGGAGTATTGCCCACCACTACTGACGCTAATCTGCTTTTAGGACGATTGGGGGAGCAAAGTCTTCTCGGTGGTACTTTTTCACTCAATTCTGAGCTCGCTAAGAAGGCAATTGGAACTCTGGGTGATAACATAAGAGAAATTGCAGGATCAATTATCGCAATTACAAACACAGATATGGCTCAAGCGGTACGTCTTGTTTCGGTTGAGCGGGGTTATGATCCTTTAGATTTTTCTTTATGTGCTTTTGGTGGTGCAGGACCACTGCATGCTGTTGAAGTCGCTCGTGAATCTAATCTCCCTCAAGTTATTGTTCCTCCTACTCCTGGAATATTTTGTGCCTTTGGTCTTGTATTTGGGGTTCCTCGATATACCCTAAGTCGAACCTTGCTTCTTGAAAATAAAAGTCAAAAATTTGACTTAGAAATTATGAAAAAACTTGAAAAAGAGATTAATAATCTAAAAAATCGAATTTCATCCTTATTGCGGAAACAAGGGATCATAGATGATATTAATTGGGAAGTTGCAATCGAATTAAGATATAAAGGACAAACCTATGAATTAAGACTTCCTTATACTGAAAATGAACTTATTAATGACTTTCATAGACGCCATTTACTTCGTTATGATTGGAATCTTAAGCAAGAAACAGTGGAAATTGTAAATTGTATTATAACAGGTAATGGACCGAGTATGATTCCCAACTTTCCCAAGTTGGAAGAAGGCGCTAGAACAAATCCCAAGAATGCAGTAAAGTCTCAACGCTCCATTGTTTTAGATGATGGTGATATGACAAATGCCTTTGTTTACAATCGAAGTCAATTACTAGCTAATGATGAAATTACTGGTCCATCTATTATAGAAGATTATGGAAGCACGACGTGGCTCCCTGAAGGGGCTAAAGCAGTTGTTCATCACTCAGGGACTTTGATAGTTAGAGTTTAATTTTTCTTTTACTTCATGTGAGCAGCATTATTTTTCTAATCTCAACCTAATAGTAACTTCTTTTTCTTTTTTAATAAAATTAATACCATGAATGTTACTAAAATTGTTAATGAAGAGAATTTTACAGAATCTTTTGTTGATTGGTCGGTTTTGTTCTGCCCTATTGCCATTACAAGCCACATATCGCTCTTCCCTTCGCCAAATGATGTAGTATAGCCTACAATTGCATAAGAACCAGCATTAATTTCGATTAGTGAATAAGCTTCGTCATAGCGGGGACCACCATAAGTCTGATTCGATTGCACTTCACCATTATAGTCTGTTGTGACCAGCCACATATCATTTTCACCCATACCATAAGAGAAAGTATAACCTATGAGTGTAAACGTATCATCTTGATTTTGAATAATATTATATGCCACATCATCAGAGGAACCTCCATAAGTCTGATTCCACTGAATTATCCCGTTTGCATCTGTTTTGAGTAGCCACATATCCGCTTTTCCTGCTCCAAATGAAGAAGTATAGCCTACGATTGCCAATCCATTGTCCTGTGTCTGAATTATTGAATGAGCCTGGTCATCCGCTGAACCTCCATAAGTATAATTCCATTGAGCTATACCAAAGGGATCGGTTTTGACCACCCATATATCATAATTTGTAGTAGAATCTGATTGGACAAGTTTGAATCCTGTTATGATGTAACCCAAGTCCGGTGTTTGGGTCACCGATTGAGCCCACTCATTTGCGGAGCCACCATAGGTCTGATTCCATTGGATTATTCCGTTAACATCTGTCTTGAGCAGCCAAAAATCCCACCCCCCAGCTCCATATGACTCCGTATAGCCTACGAGTACAAAACCACCATCTTGGGTATGAATCGCGGAGCGAAGTTCGTCCGAATTTTCTCCTCCATAAGTTCGATTCCATTGGGCTTTGCCTTTAGTGTCTGTCTTAACCAACCAAAAATCATTATAGCCTGAACCATATGAAGAAGTGCGGCCAGCCAGTGCAAACCCATAGTCCTCCGTTTGAATAACAGAATAAGCTACATCAAAACTGGGACCACCATAGGTCTGATTCCACTGGACTACACCTTGGTTGTCCGTCTTAATGAGCCAAAAGTCAGCCTCACCTTCACCATATGATTTAGTAAGACCAACGAGGGCATATCCTCCATCTTGAGTTGAAATCAAAGAATAAGCCTCATCAGAATCCGCCCCCCCATAACTGTATTCCTTAAAAACCATTATATTCTTATATAAATCTCTAGACGAAAGATTTAATCTTATATTGGATGAGTTGGTTATTAAAAGAGGAGAAATCATAATAGAACTGAAAACTAAGCCAATCATTAATAATAAAATTTTGAATTTTGTAGTTGAGGACATACAGAAAACTCCTTTGAAATATAATTCTTTCTCAACTAATTTTTAAACATCTTTTCAGTATTTGAGTTATAAAGGACTCTTAATAATGAGTAAATACTTCTTACATTAAATACTTTCCCAATTGGCCTGAACCCACCACAAATAAAATTAGAAGAATCCAAAGGATGTGGATATAAGTGAAACGGGCATGAGAACCTTTTAACATGGTGTATTCATCCACTCATTCATTATAGAAGATAATTTAACAACATCGTGAACGCAGTCTCAATAGCAGTCCCCATTACGATCCTAAAATAACTGCAACTTCGTGAAAATCAGATAATGCAATTCCTTTCACAGCTCAAATTGGTGATATTTCTTGCTTAGAATTAGGTAAGGAGTATCGGTACTTCTTGAGGAAATTCGAGTTCACTTAATTGGTACGCTACCATTCCTAAGTCTCCCTTTTCTACAGCTGGTGGAAGAACAAGAAGTGCAATAGCTCGTTTCTCTAATTGTTGATAAATTGTATGAGTTGAAACATCTGTTACCGATAGAAAACGCTCTCCACTGGGATGAGAATGCCACCAACCTACTATAGATTCCCCGGTCTCTAGCCTTTCGGGAGGAAGAAGTTCGGTAATGAAAGAATAGTCAGAAATTGTGACATGAGTGGCTGTTCCTGTACCCACATATACTGACTCAGTAATTTTGATTTTCTCTTCTTCAAAGCGCCCTACGAGAAGTCCTATCGTTTCAATGCCTTCAGATGGACTAGAAGCCTTAACTGCTTCCCGAATTATTTCTTGATAAATTGGAAAAGGAATTTCGACTTGCCAGATCATCCAACACACGCCTTATTATCCGCAATTATCTAATTCTGCATTGTGCTTGACAAAGAATTCATGGGAGAAAACGAGGAGCAACCTTGAGGACTCGTCTTAGTGCTTCACTATACTGTGCTAGTTCATGAATCTCAATGAATTGAATAGTTTTCTCAATGTCCTTGGTACTCATGACCGAAAGAAATTTAGAGAGTGCTTCAGTCGCGTATTGAGCCGCGCCGCTCATCACAACGGGATTTTGGGCCACTTTTAGCACAAGATGTGCAGCATCCAAATATTTTTTGCCGCATTTTGCCCAAGACTCTGGGTTATTTAGATTCTCTGCCTGTTGGATAAGTGATTGTATCTCGACAAACTGCGGTGGAAGCTCTGGTTCAGGATGATATTTTAATTCGAGGTTATGAATGACAGAGTGTAGTTCCTTTGATTCCGCTATTAGTTGATGTTTCTTGGCTAAAAGAGCTGCATTTTCCGCTTTCTTGCGGAGTTCAAGCCCCATATAGTTCTTAATAGCTCGGGCAAGAAGTTGAGAAGCAGTTTGATGAGGCTCCTCTTCTTGATGAGAATTTTCATCTTTTGAGAGTAGGAGTGGCACAACTTCAAGGATAAGATCCGCTTCTTCTTCCCATTTTCCTTGCTTGTTAAGTAATTTGATTTTTTCTAAGAGTTCAGATACCTGTGCTTGATTCTTATCTTCTGAAGTCATGAACCCGTCTCTCTTTCCAAGTATTCTTCATTCGTAGAATATTCACAGATTTTCCGTTATCTATTAATTACTACTATTCCTTTTAATCACATTTAGCGAAGTAAACGATATGTCTTTTATAGTAATTTCACTCTTTGCTTTCCACGATTAGTTCAAAGAGAAATAGTTCCCTTACGACAAAACTTGTTTTTAAAGACCTAGAGGACTAGATAAGAAATCAGAGAAAAGTGAGAAAAATTTTGTTCTACGAAATGAATACTTTTTATTTTAAATAATTGAGTATGTTTATCCAAGATTATCTCCTCATTCTACAAAGAAAAATTCTGGAGATGCTCTCTCATGGATGAAGAAAGTCGCCTACGTACCAGAGTTCAAGAATTGGAAGCTCAACTCAGAGCAATTAAGGGTGGAGTACCTCAAACTTCCTCTATGCCTCAACCTGAACTGAAGGCTCTAATCGAGCAGAGCCGAGACTCTATCGAGAACTTGAAAAGGAGTTTGAAGGAAGAAAAAGAAAAAAATCTTCAAGTACAGGTACAAATCGAACAACTTATGCAGGAACGCGGTCAAGAGCTGCAAGGTTCTCAGTCTGCTTTTCTAACACCTGATGCTTCTCCTATTCCTAATAAAGAAGTAGCAAAGTTACTTTCCGTAGCTAAAATTCAGATTGAAAAACTCCAATCATCCTTGAAAGAGAAGGAAGAAACTATTCAAGGGTTACTTCTGGAAAAAAATCAATTAAATTCACAATTAAATTCAACTGTAGCTGAACTCGAGAATGTTCAAGGACAGGGTGGAAGAGATACAAGTATTTTAGAAGAGGAATTAGCACATGCGCGAAAACAAGCTTCCGATGCTACAGCTCAGGTAGAAGATCTCAAACATAAATTGGAATTAGCAGGTAAAAGAGCCCATAAATTCGGTGAAGCGCGAAAACTGGCCCGTAATCTCCATGAAGAACTGAAACAGATGCGCGCACAGAAAGAAAAACTTGAAACAGAACTTAAACTCGCTAGTAGGGCATCAGAACCACTCGTACTTAATAGACACATCAAGCTGATCCTTGATGAATCCAATCAAGGGAAAATTATCTATTATTTGGCGAATATGGGTGGAGATAAAATCAGTGTCCGTAAATTAGCTAATCTTCTTGATATTCCACCTGTCCTCGCTCGGAAAGAGCTGAATTATTTAAGTGATCGAGAAATATTAGAAATCTTTGATGAAGGTCAATTCGTTCGTTTAGTTGAGTGAACTACCATAGCCTAAAAGACACGGTTTACCTTATAAGAATTTTTTTAGTTAATCATAGACAAGAGACACCTGCGGTTTTTTCTAAACCTATTAAGAATAGAGAATTTTACTTACTAAATCTACTACTTTGGTTTTTTTATCTAATCTATATAACTGGCAATTACTTAATGCTTCAAAACTTTCTTGGAGGGGGAAGAATCGATTATGCATATGTGTAGGAGGAATAAAAAGAACCCGTAGATCAGAAAATTGTTCTGCATAAACAAGAGGGTTGCTTCCCATTGTCGGTTCGAGGTCGCTAATTAGTACACCAATCTTTTTCTCTACTGTAGATACAGTCTCAAGTTGTTGGATCCCTGCACTTAAAGCCGTTGCTAGATCTGTTCGTCCCCCTGAATCGATAGATAACAAAACATCGAGAGTTTGATTAATATCCTGCGCTTCAGGCATAGTTTTCAGAACATATGGAGCGGAGTCAAAAACAATGATACTATAATTCTCTCGTCGTATACCAAACGCTAAGGCACAAGCTGTCAGAATAATGTGGAACATATACTGAAATACCGAATGGGATTTATCGATCATAATTACTACAGTACGGGAACTCTCTTTTGTTTCAGGGCACACAATCGTATCGTAATTAGGGACTTGTTCTCCTCTACTTAGCATATTTTCAATTGTTCGTTCTAAATCCCACTCTTTGCCCGGGACATAGGAAATATAACTAATAGTTCGTGTTCTAAGACCTTCTTCGTGGATTTCAAACGCTTTTTCTAATACTCCGGGCATTAAACGAGCTAAAAATAAAATCCTCATCTCTTCCGATAGAAACCGACGAGTCTGAAAGAAGAGTTTACCGAGTTCCATCGGGTCTTTCGGAAGGTCCTCATCAAATTTAGTTAAACGATTAAGAGCATTTGCAGCAACGATTGGATACTGAGCAGCTATTTCATTTAAAGTATTAATGTTTCCTGCAAGAGCGGATTGGAGTGCTAACATTCTCAATACGGCTGGTCGAGGATTACCTGACGTTATCTCCACTATAGCTTCTATTAACAAATCTTCGTTGTCAGTCTCTCGCTCATATCCGCCCGGATCATCCTCTTCCTCTTGAGAAGAGTCCCCTGCGATCATTTTTTTGATTCCGGCGATATTGGATCTTTATCTTTGTTTGAATCCAATAGTACTTTATCAACAATCTCTACAATAATCTCTGGTTTTGTTTTTTGAGATTGCGCTCTCAAGCGTATTTTGGGATTCAGTACAGAGATTGCTACTTTTAGAAAATCATTTCGGGAATAAGATTGTCTCAAATCTAAAAGTTGAGTCATTTGAATAGCTCCGCGAACGGAGGCCCCATGCTCTAGTTCCTCATGCTTACGGGTTTTTTGAACCATCCTGCAGATCCTTAACATTAAATTCTCATCTTGACATCTGGTTCTCAGTCCTACAATTTTAACCGCTTCTTCAATGGAAAGATGATCCAGACTAATCCAAACACATCGGTCAAAAAATGCTTTGGGTAAAGGATTCGTTGCTATATGCTCTTTCGGGTTCATAGTGAAAATAGCAGTAAATCCATGCTGAGCTTTAATAGATCCAAGCTTCGGCACAATTAGCAGTCCCTCGTCTAACGAACTAAGCACTGCATTTGAACACTCAGATGGAGCTCGGTTAGTTTCATTAAAGAAAAAGATTCCTCCTTCTTTCATTGCTCTTGACAGTGGTCCAGGGATAAAAGTGTCCTCATTGAACCCTTTCTGCAAAACTAAGGGGGGATCAAACCATCCGGTTAGTTTGAGAGCATTTAGGCCATCATTACCATCGACTCGATAGAAAGGACGATTAAGAGTAGTGGATAAGGCTTTTGCAAGTTCTGTTTTCCCAGTGCCTACATCACCTTCGATCACCAAAGGTAGTCCTGATGTGATTGCTTCTGCAGCAATTTGAATCTGTTCCTCATTCCCAACGATCTTTTTTTTCATTTCGGTAATAATCTGTATGAGTGTTAATTGTTCCAACTCCCTTGCTTGTTGATCACCTGTCATGTCTCATTATACACTCCTTGAGGGGTAAGGTTGTGCCCACTAAATCTTATGCGGTACATCGGCTTGCCTTCTTTCCATTGCAATTTTATTCGCTTTTTCATTGATAATCAAGCTCTTATCTATTTAACGTATAACCCGGGCGATATCAAAGGATTCTTCGTCTTTAAACGGCTATAAATAAACATTTTCGGTATTTATATCACTCAACATTCTCTATCTAGCCTTTTATATTCTCATTTTTTAGCAACTCTCAAAATAAGACGATGAAAACCTTTAATCTTCTACTAAATTATGCTCGGTTTCAAACGATGGGGTTAATTATGGATACTAGAATGGAATCAGGATACCCCACAATAATAGATTTGTTAGACGATAGTATACATATTGTTGATGCTGATTTACGAATTATTTTAGTTAATAAAAGACTCAAAAAACAATTAAAAGAGTTAAACCTAGAAACTGATGTGATTGGTCGCTCATTATCGAAAGCTTTCCCCTTTTTAAAGGCTAGTGTCATTGAAGAATATCACCGCGTGCTTAACAGCGGAAAACCCCTCGTCACTGAAGAACAAACCAAGATTAAGGATAATGAATTTTTTAGTGAAGTCCAAAAGCTCCCTATTGTAGACCATAATGGAGAAGTTCATCAGATCATTACCGTTGTTCATAATATTACTAAACGTAAGCGAATGGAAGAAGCACTGCGAAAAGAAAAAGAAAGATACCAGATGCTAGTAGAGAAACTCCATGAGGGCGTGCTTTTAGAAGATGAAAACGGGATAATTGCTTTTATTAATCCGCGTGGAGCTGAGATGCTGGGATATACTGAAGAGGAATTAATTGGAAAGCAAGTCCAGGTTACGATACCCTCTGAAGAAATGGAGACGATCAATGCCGAAGTAGTAAAGAGAAACCATGGAATAAGTAGTAGCTACGAAAGTACTCTTCTAAAAAAAGATGGAACCTCTCTTCCGATATCCATTAGCGCTACTCCTCTATTGGATGAAACAGGAACTCGTCAAGGAACCTTATCCGTCTTCACCGATATAACTGAGCAAAAAAAGATGGCTGAGGCTCTTCGAAAGAGTAATGAAACAGCACAAGGTCTTCTGAACGCCTCATTAGACACGGAAATGTTAGTGGATCCCAATGGGCTTACCTTGGCTATTAATGAAGCAGCAGCGCAAAGTATTGGAAAGAATGTGGCTGAATTAGTCGGTACATGTATCTATGACCATTTTCCTACTAAGGTTGGGAATGCGAGAAAGGTGCAGAGTGATGAGGTTGTCCGCTCTGGGAAGCCTCTTCGTTATGAGGATGAGCGTGAGGGAAGGATTTATGACAATTCCGTCTATCCAATCTTTGATGCACAAGGTAAGGTGGAACAACTTGCAATTTTTGCCCGTGACATCACCGACTATAAAAAGGCAGAGAAAGAACTAAGAAAACATCAAAATAATCTTGAAACTCTCCTAAATGAACTAGCTCGATCTAATACTGAGCTAGAACAGTTTGCTTCGGTGGTTTCCCATGATTTAAAAGCACCTCTTCGTAATGTTAACTTTTTAGCGTCAGCCATCATCAGAAAATATGAGGATAAGCTTGAGGCGGACGGCAAGGCCATGCTTCATTTACTTATTGATAGAGTGGGCTGGATGAACAAGCTTATTGATGGAATTCTCCGATACTCTCGGGCTGGTCGTATTAAAGAGGCAAAAGTAGAAGTGCATCTTAATGAGCTACTCCCCGGGATAATTGAGCTTTTGAACCCTCCTGGACATATTCATGTGACGATTGAAACCGAACTACCTGCAATATCTTGTGAAATAACTCGTGTCACCCAAGTTTTTCAGAATTTATTGGACAATGCAATCAAGTACATGGATAAAGCCGAAGGGCAGATAAAAATTGCCTGTGAGGACACTGGTGACTCTTGGAAGTTTAGTGTTACTGACAACGGTTCCGGGATCAAAGAGGAAAATCTAGTAAGAATTTTTGAAGCTTTTCAGACCTATACGACGAAAAATGGACGCGAAAACATAGGCATCGGTCTTAGTGTGGTAAAAAAGATCGTGTCTCTCTATGGAGGAGAAGTATGGGTGGAGTCTAAACTTTCTAAAGGAAGTACATTTTATTTCACATTCCCCAAATGACACATAAATGAGCATATTTCCTCTAAATTACATCCGAAGAAGAGCAACTGGGAAAGACAACATCCGTGCTAAATGAGTTGGTTTCTCATGAATAATTTAACTCAAGCAGAATACAAACTTGTTCCAATTGGTGAGGTTAGCAAAAAGAACTCAAATGAATTTCTCCATATTTTCCCTCAATATCACCTAGGATTGGAAAATATTGAAAAATTCTCCCATATCTTAGTATTCTGGTGGCCTCACAAAAAAGATAATACTGCTGATAGAAAACTCTTACAAGCTACTCCTCCACGTCATCCTGGCGCACCCATCACAGGAATTTTCACGACCAGGTCCCCTGCGCGTCCTAATCCAATTGCTCTTACTATAGTTGAACTATTAGAGTACAAAGAAAAAGAAGGACTTCTCAGAATTGATCGTATAGATGCGGAGGATGGCACTCCAATCATTGACATCAAACCGTATCTTCCCTCTTCCGACTGTATCCTTAATGTTAAACTGCCATCGTGGTTTAACACAAACTTAGAGCCAAGGAAAGGGATATAGATTGAATTCTCAGATTTGACGAATTTACTGAATCTGAGCAGTTAGGGGAGGTAATCAGTCAATTAGGCAAAGTAGTAACACGAGCTGAGATATGGGTTCGCCATTATCCATCGGTTTTCAGTCTCCGCTATAGAACCAAGATGCGGGGGGAACTAAATAGGGTTTATGCCCGACGGGCGCGTATTCTGGCCGAATTAAAACGCGCCAGTTTTCGGTTCGTCACGAGCGTCCTTATCCAGACTTATTGTTCCTTGTTTTGCATTGAAGATCTCCACTTGACTGTTCGAGGTACACGGGGCGCGTTAGCCAAAGCGGCCCTCGCCATGCCCGATGAAGAAGCCCTCTATTCGCGTGCAGTGCTCCTTGCGAGTTATATCACCGCCCGTCCAATTACTCTGCAGAAGGTTAATCCGGTCTATACCAGTCAGGGGCAACATTCTTCTTGTCCCATGTCTCCTCCCGGACGTTTAGTCCGTCAAGATGGTACTTGGGATTATGCCAGATGTTCGGCCTGTCAGCAACTTGTGAACACTCATCACGAAGCTGCTTGCCATATTCGTGATCTCGGCATGGCGCTGTGCGATTTTCCCATTTATCTTCTCCCTTGGCCGCTATCCGCATACCTAGCGGCCCCTTCCTCACTTTAGCAGGTCAATTGTAGATTTGCAAAAAGTCATTGTATGCGTATCTTCCTTCATCGGATTGTATTCTGAATGTTAGACTTTCAAAGTGGTTTTCACCAAATTTAGAGCCACGAAAGGGAGTTTAATTCATAAGAACTGTCATTTGTTCTATCTTAATGATCTTAGCTGGCAGAAAAAAGAATTACAATTTTGATGTAATCGATATATAATATGAAGATTGCTTTTTTGTTGGATATACTACTCCTAATGATTATATTGGTCCCAAAACTTATGTTGTTAAGATTATATCGATATTTGTTGGATTTTATTTCGTAAACGCTGTTTTAAAAGTAGATTCTATCTTATTCTCGTCTCACTTGGCGTGGATAATGACAGGATCAGTAAAAACGTTGATTTTGATCAAATATTTAAAAGTTAAAAAATATGTTAATCCAAAACGTACATCTATTTATACTATTTAAGATATATGTTAAATGAAAAGAATAAATATCCCAAATATAATTGTACTTTAAACACTGAAATATTACGATTCATCTATACAATGAATCCAAACGGCTTTCTCCTAACTCTTACGTATGATGTAATAA
The DNA here is from genome assembly GCA_016840025.1 of Candidatus Hodarchaeota archaeon. The sequence continues at coordinate 1,149 of JAEOTF010000395.1, read as the reverse complement.
AATTCAAAAAAAGTAAAAACTTATGAAATATACCCCTTTGATATCCAGAAGGAAAGAAGAATGAGACTTGCGAAGATTTACACACGAAAAACTCGCTACAATGCAAACCATTCTACTATAAAAAGGACAAATGTACTTGAAATCTTCACAACTATCTTTAATATTCAATTAAACGCTGAAAAACAGCATAATGATCTTTTCTTTTGTAAATTAAGGATTTGAGGTTAAATTATGAAGTATATCGGTGCATCTATCTCAGAAAAACCGAAAGAGATGCGAGGTATAGTTTATATCATCAAAGATCGCTGTAAAGGATGTAATCTTTGCATTGAATTCTGTCCGCGCCATGTTCTTGAAGAATCCGCGGAATATAATCAAAAAGGACATCATTTCCCCAAGCTTAAGGAAGATACCGATGAGATATATTGCGTCAATTGCGGCTATTGTGAGCTTATATGTCCTGAATTTGCGATTTTTACTCAATCAAAGAAGGAGTCTAGAGAGAAAGCCGCAGCTAAATCTTCAACATGAGGTTAGATTAAATTGTCAAGTTCTGGGGTACTGACAGGTACTCATTATTTAACAGGAAACGTTGCGGCAGCAGAAGGTGCAATAGCTGCGGGTTGTCGCTTTTTTGGCGGTTATCCAATTACTCCTTCCACTGAACTTGCTGAAAGAGTTTCAGTTCGTTTTCCACAAGTGGATGGTGTATTTATTCAAATGGAAGATGAGATTGCTTCTATGGCAGCAATTTTAGGGGCTTCTTGGGGTGGGGCCAAGAGTATGACCGCAACATCTGGTCCTGGCTTTAGCTTGATGCAGGAAAATATCGGGCTGGGTGTTATGATGGAGTGTCCTACAGTAATAGTTAATGTTCAACGTGGTGGTCCCTCAACCGGATTGCCAACGCTCGTTGGTCAGCAAGATGTCATGCAGGCGCGCTGGGGAAGTCATGGAGACTATGAAATCATTGCACTTTCTCCTAATTCCGTACAAGAATGCTTTGATATTATGATTAAAGCCTTTAATCTGTCCGAACAATACAGAGTCCCTGTAGTAGTCCTTATGGATGAATGTGTTTCTCATATGTCGGAAAGAGTAATTATCCCTCCTGCAGATGAGATTAAATTAGTTCCAAGAAGAAAACCT
>JAEOTF010000058.1 GCA_016840025.1 Candidatus Hodarchaeota archaeon | reverse complement strand
TACTCTTATGGAGAAGTATTATGGGTAGATTTGAATATTAATTACGGTGGGCAGATTTATGCATTTTGGTGTGACTCTGACAATTATTATAATTGGGTAAATTTCGGAGAATGCTACGGCTATGGTTTGGATGGAGAATATGGGGATACATACGTTGGAGATGGCTATTATACTATTCGAGTAGATTATGCAGGTTATTGGTATCTAATTCTTCATAATAGGAATTCTTATACGTCAACTATCAGTGGAACAGTAACTTATGGACGTGGAGGCACGATTGATACTGATACTTATTATGATTTCAATCCTTTTACTACAACTTCTCTCATTGAAGTTTTTGTTCCTGAACCAGCACCACCAAGTTCCAGCAAACCGAATTACCCCTACAATCCTCGGACTACAACTACTAGTGATCCAGGAAACACAATTGGTGGAATTATTATTCTAATTATTGTTGGTGGGTGTGCTCTCTGGGGTTACTCAAAATTCAAGAAAAACCAAGAAGAAAGGCAACTTTCTCAGCAGAGGAGTTACACACCGCCCTCTCAACAGAGGAGTTATGCACCGCCCCCTCAGCGGAGAAGCTATACACCACCTTCTCAACAGAGGAGTTATACGCCACCTCCGCCCACATCTCGAAGAGTTGTAGGATCAGGTACGGCGAGCGGGAAGTTCTGCATTTATTGTGGGAGTTTAAATCCTGCTACTAACAGACATTGTGATTCTTGTGGTGTAAAACTGGACTAGGTGAATTTGTCTCAAATTTATTCAACTATTGAGAAGAAACGGTTGAAATGGTTATGTCAATAGGTAAAACACGATTAATTGGGCTTGCTTATTCAAAAAACCTTGTAAAAATGGATCCACGTAATTTACGACGTGTACAAATACCACCGATCTGCCCCAATTGTCTAAAGCCATCAAACAGACCTGAAAAGATCAAAACAAGTAAAACGTATCGGGAAGGCGGGCAGAGTCGTCAACTGAATGTTGAGGTTCATTTTGCTGCTCATCCTGATTGCACTAGTGGCTGGTTAAATAGAAATATTTCAGGTAGTGTAAGTATTCGTTTAGAATCGTATGATCGGCTAGTATTTATTTTCAGAGAACCATTATACACAACACTATTCATCACACTTAATTTCCCTCTCCTTTATAGCGATAGAGGTACCAGTTTACAATCCTCAATTCGTGAAATTGAATATCTTAGACAATCAAATCTGAAAAGAATTCAGAAAGTCGAATGTGGGCGATGTAAAAGCGAAATCTTGATAACTCCACGAGAACCCAAGCCTGCGACCTGCCCTAGCTGCAGCTTAGAATTGGATTACAAATATCAAGAACTCAGGTATAATAAGGATATTGGAATAAAAGAAAAAGATTCTCTGCCAGTAGATGTGAAAATTTGTCCTAACTGCAGTATTGCTATGATCCCTGACTCAGAATTGACTATCTGCGGTAACTGCTCACATAGTCTTAAAGAGGTGTGAAAAAATGACAGACCAACTGATTTGCAATATTGAGGAGGTCCTGAGTTCAGTAAAAAGTGAAGAGGACATGGAGGGAGTAAAAGATCAATTTGATGATTTTACTTTTGATCTTTTTAAAATTTTATTTGAATACAAACAATCTAAAGGATTAAAGGGGCTTTTTAAGAAAAGAAAAGTGAATAAAAGACTAAGAAATTTCTTATTATTGGATCATTCATCGCAAATTAGTCCTTCTAACGAAGATTTACTGATACAAATGCTTCAATATGCAGATAATCAAGATCTGTACAATTTTTTGTTTTCAATTATTGAGTACATTGAAAAGAAGATGAAACTTGGCTCAGTTACTTTAACACCTAAGAATGAGTTCATTGTGTTGAGTGGAAGCCTTATTCCGTATTCTTTTAAGACATATCAATATGGACGCGATTATTCAATTGATAGGGAATTGTTTCAACGTGTTGAAAAGATTCTTCCCCAACTTACAAATGTACCTTCTCTTATCGATGAATTCGTTCCATTTTATGCAACTTTAATCGTAGAGGTTGCTCATGGAATTAACAATAGTTTGATAAACATAAGACAACAAACAAAGGATATGAACAATTGGCTTGGACGCATCTTTAAGCATTTCACTTTACAAATCAATATCAAATTTATGCAGGAATTTAAGAAAAGTGTCAAGTACGGGAAACAAATCACCACAACTATTATAGATGCAATACCAATAGAATCACTTTTTGTTATTACTGATGATATATTAGATCAGTTTTTTGACACTATGTTTAAATCAGGCATTAGGATTTTTCCATCAGGTATATCAGAAACAGATTTGACCGATATTCCAATTAATAAGCGATTAAATATAGCTGCAAAGATACTCCAGAAGTTTGAACCAAGAGATTTACCTAGTTTTACAGAAAAACTTTTATTCCTTGATGATATTGAGAAAGAAGACCTCTATAATTATGAAATACCTGAAAGTGTTTATTATTTCTATATAAGAGCTATAAAAAGTAAAAAAATCCTAAGGGCTATGAAAAGGGAAAAAATATCCCTAATCCCCGAGATTTTTTTTGTAAACAAAAAAGCGATTATGGGATTATGTTTGAATTTTCAGCAAACCACCATAAAATCCGTTTTCTTTATAGAATTAGTTAGTAGAATTCCAAATGAAATTCATCATTTACTCATGAAAGACGCTTCTACAAGAGCAATATTCAGAAATCAGATCCGATCTGTGATTAGTCTTTTATTTCGGGATAAGAAATATGAAAAAATAATAAGATTGCTCAAAATGTTTGGACAGCCATATAGTGACCTCCTTCCAGTAATAGAAACTTACATCGGCAAACAAATCATTCTTTCAAAAGGAAATAAAGAGTTACAGGATTTTCTGGGTGAATTGCAGTCTAAGTTACTCGAAGAAAACGCATCTGCTGAAGTGATTCAAAAATTCACATTCTGGTTGAAAATTTGGAGCTTAACTAATAAAGCTGCTCAAAGCAACCGGTGGCAATACCATGTAAACCTTTTGGATATAATTACTGAAACACAAGGAGAATTCTTTCCTGATTTTATCATAAATAATGTCATAGGTTTGAAGAATCAACAAAAACCCTTTTTGGAGAATGAAGATAGCGATAATTTTCGTGAATGGTTATTGGCTGTAAAAAGAGGATACTATAAGCTTCAAATTTTAGCTAATGATAGGTCTTTAAGTTTAACAGATGAAATTCGCGCTAGGTTTCGTGCAATAGCATGCGATTTATTAGCATTTGTAATCATTGTGAGACGTCAAAACTTAATGAATAAAATTAGGCAGTTTTCAGTAGATGCTCGAGGTCTCCTAGATCCTCAAATCGCGTTCCAGCAAGGAGTTGCTGCAACTCCAGCAATTCTTCTACCACCGAACTATCTTACATTTCCAACTCCTGCCTTACGGGTATTAAATGAAATAATCAAATGGCCTATCAAAATACCAATTGCAGGATCAAATCAAACAGGAGTCTGTGTTTATGGTCCATTTTGGACATTCGGATGCGGAATGACATTAATTGGACCAGCTTTTACAAATATAATGGGACGTATTAGTCAAGACGAGTTCTTCGATGAATTTCTCCATGAATTACTAAAAACTTACTCGTTAGTTTTGAAAAGAGTTCAACCGCTCTTCCATGAAGCTAGTAGAGGTCTTATAAACAGTGAAGGTATAATAATTACAACATTAAAGAATTTACCTCAATCACACATGATTGAATTCACTCGTGAGCAAGTAATGGAAATTCTTGAGGTTGGTGGATGGGATAGCGCACTGGTAGACCGAATAATTGAAAAGAAGGATTACTGTCTCTATTGTTCAGCAGAGATGCCTACAGGGTCAACGACTTGCTCTAATTGCGGTAAGGAAGCTAAAGAAATCGATTTATCTGAAATATCATTTGATGACATAAGTTTTGATGTTGAAAATATAGGAGATATTGATGATAATTAATAATCACACATTTTCCATAAAATTAAGATTATTTATCCTTATCGTGAGTAGTTTATTATTGCTGAAGGGGGATGTCTACTGTTTGGCCATCTATGAATACTTGTTGTTTAATCGTTAAATCTATAGCATCATTGGCTTCTTGTGAACCCGTGTAAAATGCATATAAACGATCGGCACAGTTAAATCCTGCTGATC
>JAEOTF010000394.1 GCA_016840025.1 Candidatus Hodarchaeota archaeon | reverse complement strand
TTGATCCCTTTTTCCTTTATAAACTTCAAAATATTATTGATATGGAAAAACAACTTCAATCTTTGAATCTTAATGATGATAATGCAGTAGAAATCATTCGAGAAGCAAAAAGAATTGGTTTTTCTGATGAACAAATTGCTATATGTCAAAAAAGTGATGAATTTAGCATTCGAGATTTTAGAACACGATCTAATATTACTCCAGTAATAAAACAGATAGATACTCTGGCAGCTGAATGGCCTGCTAAAACAAATTATTTGTACTTAACGTATGGTGGAGACGAAGATGATATTAAACTCAATAACCACATAAGCAAAGTTATTGTTCTTGGTTCTGGAGTTTTTAGAATAGGATCAAGTGTTGAATTTGATTGGTGTGGAGTCAACACAATTTGGGCTTTAAAAAAGAACAAAATACAAGAAGCGATAATGGTAAATTATAATCCTGAAACTGTGTCAACAGATTATGATGTTCCTGATAAGTTGTATTTTGAAGAATTATCAATTGAAAGAATACTTGACATCTATGAGAAAGAGAATCCTATGGGAATTATTGCTAGTGTAGGAGGACAGATCCCCAACAACCTTGCCATGAAGCTTTCTGCTTCAGGCGTAAATTTGTTAGGTACTTCAGCTGAAGATATTGATTTGGCCGAGGATAGATCAAAATTTAGTGCTCTTTTGGATCAGCTAAATATTCTTCAACCCAGTTGGAGCAAATTAACTTCAATTTATAGTGCTAAACGTTTTGCGGAAAAAATTGGTTATCCCGTGCTTGTTCGACCTAGTTATGTGTTATCAGGATCGGCCATGAGAGTGGCGTATGATGAGCTCTCTTTAGAAAATTTTCTGAATTTAGCAACAAGAGTTTCTCGCGATCAGCCTGTGGTTATTTCAAAATTCATCAACAAGGCTAAAGAGGTTGAGGTTGATGGAGTTTCTGATGGAGAAACGTGCATTATTGGTGCTATTGTAGAGCATGTGGAGAATGCTGGAATTCATAGTGGTGATGCAACGATGAGTATTAGTGTTCCTCCTCAGACACTTTCGTTGCTCATTCAAAGAAAAATTGAGGAAGTAACATATAAAATCGTTAATGCTTTACACATTAAAGGCCCCTTTAATATTCAATATCTTGTGAAAGAGGATACAGTCTATGTTATAGAATGCAATTTGCGAGCTTCTCGTTCAATACCTTTTGTGAGTAAAACTCGGGGAGTTAATCTCATCGAATTGGCAACCTTAGCTATGCTTAATAAAAAATTTGATGAGTTACCACCATTTGGGCTTCCTCCAATCTCGCACGTGAGCGTAAAAGTTCCCCAATTTAGTTTTATGCGTTTAAGTGGGGCTGATCCAGTGTTGGGTGTCGAGATGTTAAGTACGGGGGAAGTAGCATGTCTGGGAGAAAACTTTGGAGATGCTTTTTTTAAGGCGATTCAATCTGCTCAGTTTAGGATTCCTCCTAAAGGTGGCTCAGTTCTAATAACCATTGGTGGAGAAGAACCCAAAAGAAGGGTTGTACCAATCGCCAAGGATCTTAAGCAACTAGGATTTAAGATCTATGCTACTAAAAATACTGCTAAGGTTTTGCAGAAATCAGGATTAGACGATGTGACTGTATTACACAAGGTTAAAGAAACTACTGCACGGCCAAATATTCTTGACTTCCTTCAAGAAAGAAAAATAGATTTAGTTATCAATGTGCCAATGGGAAGAAGAAAGGAAAACATGTCTGATGTTTTAACAGACGGTTATATTATTAGAAGACAAGCTGTAGAATTTAATGTGCCCGTAATCACAAATCTGGAGCTTGCTTTAGCTCTGATAAAAGTCTTAAAACAAAGAGATAGTAATGGTGCAACAATTCGATCATTAAACGAATACATGGAAGCTATGCCTTGGAAACTTTGGTAAATCTCAATATTTGCATAAAATTTCATTTATCTTCATTCTATTCAGTCTCGTATATTCTACCTTTCTCTTCATAACCATTCAAAAACTTATCTTTCATATCATCAGCTATTTTTTGAGCTAATGGTGTTGGATACTCACCAGTTACACAAGCTAAACATAATTCTTTGCGATCTTGACCTGTTGCTTTAACTAGTCCCTCAATTGATTGATAGCAAACAGCATCTGCACCAATGATTTTTGCTATTTCATTGGGTGAATGTTTCGAACCAACTAGTTGCGCATAAGTAGCCATGTCAATTCCATAGAAACAAGGACCAATTATTCGAGGGAAAGTAACATACATATATACTTTTTTTACTCCAGAATTGCGAAGTTTATCAATTATAACTTTAGTTGTATCCCCCCGTACAATACTATCTTCTGTTAATATGACCCGTTTTCCATCCATTTTTGAACCTAAAATATTTATTTTCCTATCTATGGTGGATGTCCGATCTTTGTTAAGAAGAATAAATGCTCTTTCTGTAACGTACCGATGTCTGCGTGACGCACGTTCCCACCTAATTTTCGATTCTTCATGCACCCCCATTGCTGGATCGTCACCTGTTTCAGGAACTGATAGGATAAGATCGGCGTCCGCTGCTATTTCTGGAAATTCTTTAACCAAATTCCTTCCATATTCTTCGCGGATTTCATAAACAAATTTATCATTAAATCGGGCATCGGGTCTAGCAAAATAGGCATATTCAAATGCACAAAACGCTTTTTTTGGATTCTTAATGAGCTGTTCCCGCTTAAAACCATTTTTTGTTGCTATCACAAGTTCACCTGGTTCAAGCTCAAAATCCCTAGTAAAACCATTTATATCAAAACTAACCGTCTCAGATGAAAATGAAAATGTTTTTTTATCTAAACCATGACCAGCACACAAAGGTTTTATTCCATGCGGATCTTTAAAAGCAAAAAAATCATTATTTCCAGTTATTCCAACTATAGAGAAGGCTCCATCCAGGCTTAACATACAATTCTTAACTGCAAAAGACAAAGATTTACCTTTTTTAAGTTAAAGTTACAATTTATAGCAAACTACATCCGAATCGCAGCCGTATTTAAAATCTGGAAAAAATTCTTTTATTTCTTTTCTGAGTATTGATGTATTAACAATATTGCCATTAAATGAGAACGCAACTTTCAATTCATCTATAGCACCAATAATTGGCTGTGTTCCCTGTAAAAGGGATCTTTCGTCACATTTCCCCGAAGTGGTATATCGAACATTACCAATTCCTACATACCCAGGAAGGCGTCCAAACCATTCTTGGAGAGCACTTGAACCTAATTTGGGAACTAAATCTAGATTTTTGTAAGGGTGAAACTTTTCACCATTATAAGTTAAAAATCCGTGAGATTGATGGCCTCTATGGTTTTGAGCTCGAAGACCCCAATA
>JAEOTF010000393.1 GCA_016840025.1 Candidatus Hodarchaeota archaeon | reverse complement strand
GATCTGTGTATGTCCAAGGGTAGTCTTCATCTTTATCAGGATTATATAGACACCAAAATTCCAGACGGTCACATTGAAAGGCATAATTTTTTTGGTCTTTTTAATACTGTGGTGTTTTCCGTTTGTTTTTGGGTCAATGAGGGTTTTCATTCCATCTTCTTTGTCGTCTTCCCTACAAGAGATATCTGGTTTTAGTGGATAGCTGGCATTTGGATTAGGATTGGGTATGCTAGGTTTCCTTTGGTATGTTAATGGATAACGGAACTCAGCTAAATCCTCGCATAATTCTTCCCATGGTAGCCATTTATCACCCTTAAAACCAAGTTCTAAAGCACAATCAGGGCAACCCCTTGGTTGGTCTTTTCTTGTACGACTAGAAATTTGTGCATTCCAAGGCTCATGGTGGATATTTTTTAAACATCTCCACTTAAATTTCTCGTGAGATCCAAAGGAGTAGTCTTCGAGATTCTTTTCTTCATCAGGATGGACTTCATCTATGAGATGAGGATGAGTAATAGTTACACGATTTCTGTCTGTTACTACCTTTCCAGCACAAGCGGGACAACCACTAGGTTTTTCGCTTGTTCGCCGAAAAAGAGGTGCAGACCATATATATTCACATTTTTCATCATTAGGAAGTCTGTTTGAACATTGCCAATTAAGTGTATCATGTGATTGAGGGAGATAATCTTCGAGCCTTTTATTATCGTTTAGTTCGGGTTTGAAATCAGCCTTCAACTTGGGATAATCAGCTGCAGACTTTCCTTTTTGTAATTTTGAAAAAATTTGTTTTTGTCGTCCTATCTTCCTAGCGTCTGAGAGGCTACGTTTGATCCCGAGTTTGAATTCGATCCACAGGTTTAAGTTAACTTTAGATTTATGGAAGTGTTTAGCAATATCTTCCATACTCATTTCATCTTCGAGATATAGTTTTTTAAATTCATTTTCTGGAACTGTTGCTTCTATGTCATTAAAGATGTTGGATAAATATTCATCTAATGTAAGCCCTGACCTTTTGACTCTTTCTAATATGGATTCAGGTATTCTTTCGATTCTTGGATCTTTCATGTCTAATTTTGATTCTTTTTCTTTTAGCGGTTTACGGGATGGAAAGGATAAAAATAATAATCTATAGAGCCTGTCATCCTTTTGCTTTTTTGTTAAGCGTTTCTCAAAAAAGAGGTCTGTAGAAATTTGGGGAATATTAAATCTTTCAACCCAGTATTTGATAAATAATATTTTCCTTCTTCCCTCTATTGGAACTTGGGAAAAATTATATCTTTTACGTTTATTATAGCATGTCGTTTTAAATTCAATCTTTAGACTATACCTTTCAATTAAGCTTTCCATGACCTCAGGAAGTTTTTTGAAGTCAGTTTTACCCATATCTAGAATTTCTTCGATTATTTGAATAAATACAAGGAATTCAGGATTTCCTATGCTGCTAACTTTTTGTACAATTTTAGTCAATTTTTTCCGGAGTTGTTGATCAGTAAGTCTTGTAATCTTGTCCAAAAGAGCATCGGTTGTCACCACGTTCAATTCGAGCCACTTCTCTTCCAACAGGTATAATACCCATATTATTGTAAAACACTGAGTATTTAAAGCACTTAATTCGCCTTACCCCATCAATACAGCAATAAAAAGCCAAAGAAATGCCTATGTGAGTATGAAACGAGAGGAAATTCATCTTGACTTGAGGGTTACAACATGCCATAAGCCCGTCTATCATCCACACCTTTAATTATAATCAACTACATTTTTCCGTTGATATTTGATGCCCAATAAAATAAATTAATGAACTTAATTAGAATAGCTGAAACTTCATTTCATGTCTTTGAAAATTTGGAGTGTGACATGTATTGTCTAAAGTTATGGTGATTGGCGCTGTGATACTCATTGTGTTGGGAATCATTGCTTCAAGCATTGGAATTATTATACCTGGTTATGTCAATAGCCAAATTACTTCACAGGTTGAAGATGCGTTAATTCTTAAGGATAATCCCGATAAAGACGATGATCCTTTTGACGAGTTTTTTGAAGAACCCGATATGGAAAAAGATACACCTACATATATTAGCTTCTATCTCTACAATATTAGCAATGGTGATGCCGTGATGGCGGGTACTGCCGACCCAATATTCGAAGAAGTTGATGGAAACTATACGATCCGCAAGGTAAAAACCCCTCATCAATATATGGGTACGGATATCCCTAGCGGCTACGATTCTGAGGAATACGTCGTGTATGGTGAAGATTCAGTTCATTATTATGTGACTGAAGAATCAGATTTTACGGGTACTGAAAATATAGTCCAGTTTAACCCAGCTTACTACGCTGTGCTCGCAGTAGCAGGTAGTGAACAAAACCTTGCGGTTTCCGTCACTGCAAGTATTGTCAATGGGACAATTTATACGATGGCTGGAGAATTCTTAGCCACTGCAGGTGATTTTCCTACCGCACTCGAGATGGCTGAGGCCCAATACGGGAATCTTACCCATGTCGACCCTACTGGCGTAGAGGCTGCTGCTTATACCCTTCTGAATTATGGAACCTATCTAGATTTCAACCAATCAGTTATGCATAACATTCTCTATACTGCTGGAGCCGGTGCTTTGGGAGTTACTTCTGCAACTGGGCTAGGTTTCTGGCTTCAAGAAGCAGCTAAACTAGCTGCAGGAGATATGGCTGCCTTTCTGACATTAAATTCCACCTATGCCCTCTCTCCCGCTACTTCTTTAACTCCTTCCCAAATCGGAAACTTCACAGAATTTCTAGTATATGTCATGGATAATGCTGCCAAAGATTACATCTATAATACCTATCGTGCAGGCTTTATTGCAAAACGAACTATCCATGAATGGATGTATTCCTTCATCGATCCCTTAGCTGCGCAGAATACTGCTTTTCAATCGAATAATTCTGTCTATACTAGTGAAAAGATTGTAATAAACACTGGTACAGAAGATATTGATGATATCTGGCAGGAAGTAGCTCATTGGGACGAAGCAGTTGATGCTTTCACTACGGATGGAGGAAAAACCCTTACTGGTCTTTGGGAAATGCCAGAAACAGTTGAGGGCACCGATGCAACTCATTTTGCTCCCGACATTGATGCAGACGATCCACCTGTACTGAAGATTTTCAATACCGACACCTGGCGCTCATT
>JAEOTF010000392.1 GCA_016840025.1 Candidatus Hodarchaeota archaeon | reverse complement strand
GTGTAAGCGTTTTAGCGATAATACTTACTTCATATATATATTTATCTTCTATATTTGAGACACGCTGTATAAATATGCGACGAAAATAATTAAAAAAAACTAGCTAAGACCAACCAGCCCTCCTATTAGTTGAAAGAGTTTGGTGGAAGCATCTTCGAGCTCACGTAGATAAGGCTCTAAAATAAATGCGCTAATCACATATTATAGATTCTGTAAAGATATATGTAATCTAGCGACATCGACATTCCGATAAGATTGAGTGGTCTTCACTCGAACGCGCGTGGTCTGGATACCACAGAACAGAAGCAGATAGATGAGGAATCAAAGTCCGAAAAGAGACTTCGTTCATTGGTTGAGTTGGCTCCCAATGGCATAATCACTATTAATATGAGAGGCGAAGTTACATCAATCAATTCCGCTTATTCAAAGCTGACAGGCTACTCTAAGGACGAGATCGTTGGCAAACACTTCACAAAACTTGATGTTCTCAAAATGAGGGATATTCCAAAATTTCTAAAAATGTTTGGTTCTTGGATTATAGGAAAAGAGCCGAAACCGTTAGAATTTGAATATACCCATAAGGATGGAAGCGCTAGATGGGGCGAGGCACATTTTAAAATCATTCGAATTGGTGGAATGAATAGTGAAATGATTGGCATTTTAAGAGATATCACCGATAGTAAACGGAGTGAAGAGGAGATGAAGAATTTAATGGGAGAACTGGAGCGGTCTAACAGTGAACTCGACGACTACACATACGCCGTATCCCACGATTTAAAGGCTCCACTCCGCACCATCGAAGCATTCGGCAACTTCCTCCTCGATGACTACTCTGATAAACTTGACGACGAAGGGAGAGAATACGTCAGGAGAATGGGTGAAGCTTCTATAAGAATGAAAAATTTGATTGACGATCTACTGTTAATATCCCGGGTTGGCAGAAAAAACACAGAGATTACGAGCGTTGACTTAAACGAGTTGCTACAGGAGATAACAAACGACTTAGAGACCACCATCAATGAACGGGGCGCGGAAATAGTCGTAGACGATTTGCCTACCTTAATGACCCAGAGGGTTTGGATAAGGCAGCTCTTTTCCAACCTAATTAATAATGGCATAAAATTCAACAAGTCAAAAAATCCCACAATCAAAATTAGATGTGAGGAAGGAGAGGGAGAGCTAATTTTCAGTGTGGAAGACAACGGCATTGGAATCGAAAAAAAATACCATGAACAAATATTCAGAATATTTCAAAGACTACACACACAGGATGAATTCCCAGGAACAGGCGCTGGCCTAACCATCTGTAAGAAGATCGTGGATTCCTTCGGGGGAAGAATGTGGCTTGACAGCAAGCCAGGAAAAGGAACCACCTTCTACTTTACATATCCTAAAGAAGCGCCAACAGAAGATTATTCTCTGATTGAAGCACAAAGGGTAGACCAGCTAGAATACGATATACCACCCCCAATAGAGTAGGTGTTAGATGAAAGGGAAAGAAAGAAGGGCTAATAATCCTGTTCTGCTGGTGGAAGATAATCCTGATGACGTGCTCATCACTAAAAGAGCTTGGAAAAAGGGGCAAATCCAAAACCAATTAATTGTCGTGAACAACGGTGAAGAAGCCCTCCTTTTCCTTCGAAAAGAAGGAAAATACTCGGAAACCCCCACTCCTTCTCTGATACTACTCGACTTGAATATGCCGAGGATAGATGGGTTCCAAGTTCTTGAGCTGATAAAAAAGAGTGAAAAATTTAACCATATACCGGTTATTGTTTTGACTTCTTCCGAGAGGAGTCAAGACATTGATAAAGCATACAAACTTGGTTGTAACAACTATATTGTAAAACCTGTAAGTTATGAGAAATTCATTGAAGCCGTGAAAATTATTGAGTTATTGGCTAATCTTTAGTACAATACCGGCTTAAACCAAACCTTAAACATTCAACATACTAATTATAAATCCATAAACATTTTTTATTTTTCAGCTTTCTCAAATTACAAGTGCATATTAGCAGTGAAACTAGATGGGCGATAGAAAGATTCTGGTGGTGGACGACGATAAAAGTTTAGTTAATTCTTTCAAGATGATATTACAAAGTGAAGGATATTTCGTAGAAGCTGCTTTGACGGGAAAAGATGCGTTAAATAGAGCGAAAAAAAACAGTTTTGATTTGGCCATAGTAGATATTAAGCTTCCAGACGTGATGGGAGATGAAGTCGCCAGAAAATTGAAAAAGCAAGACGAAAAAATCGAAATAATTTTGATAACGGGTTATCCATTCTTTCAAGATTGTATAGATTCGTTGGAGATAGGCGTTAATGAGATACTGTTAAAGCCTATTTCAGCCGATGAACTAATAAGAGTTACAAAAGAAGCTTTTTATGCGTATGCATAATATCATAATTTTTTCATATAGTTTTTTGGTTCAGAACATTATAATATACAATATAGAACTAAAAACAATGAACATTAAAAAAGACATCAACATGAATCATATAAAAGATGAGTTAATATGACGGTTAACAAAAATAGCGAATCGGAATGTAATGAATTAAATTCAGATATAATTAATTGTAAAAAAAATATTAAAGTCCTTCACATTGATGACGATACAAATTGCCTCATGTTCACAAAGAAATTTCTTGAAATGAACGACCCATCCCTCATCCTAGAATCCGCCAAAACGGCGGATGAGGCGCTGAAACTCATGAAAGACACGGAATTCGACTGCGTCATATCAGATTTTAAGATGCCAAAAACAGACGGTTTAGAACTAGCAAACGAAATAAAGAGTAAGACAAATGTCCCCTTCATATTCTACACTGGTAAAGAAAGCGAAGAGGTCGCTGAATCATTTTTTTCGTCTAACGTGGACGACTACATCAGGAAAGAATTTGACTCAAGCCATTACAAGGTTTTAGCGAAAAAAATTAGAACCGCAGTCGAAAACCATCGGGCTGAGACTCTGTTTGAAAACGTAGCGGAAAAAAGTGGGGGCTCCGACGGCAGGATCGGCTCCGATTTGAGCCATGACTTACGCAATCCTCTTCAAACTATAAAAAACGCGTTATTTCTGATGAGGCGGTCAAATGAGAATAAAGAAAATTTATTAGGTTTGATCGATGACGCAGTAAATCAAATTGTCAACATATTGGAGGATTACGGAAACACCATCAAAAAGAATTCAGGTTAAGCCACTCGTTCAACAGAGCACAAGCTTTCAGAAACTTTATTAAACAAATCTTCTTTTTGAGGTTTTTAGAATGGCTTCGAGCGACACCATCGAAAGCATAAAGGAAAAAGTAAAAGAGGCCGTAACCAAGATTCTCCCCCCAGCCGAAATCGACGTGGAAGAAGACAAAAATGAAGTTTGGAAAGATCTGTCAAGGATTTATTATAAATATGAATTAGAGGAACAGAAGAAGGCGTTC